>CAJMOL010000107.1 GCA_905215095.1 uncultured bacterium
GCAGCTGCACACCAACTGCGTTGTCGTTGCCGACGAGGCCGCCCTTTCGCTCTGCAAGTAGCGAAAGCCTATCACCTCGACATAGCTTTGCCGAAGGCCTCCGCTTTGCGGGGGCCTTTTTGCTGAGCGCGCGCCGTGTGCTTGACGAAAATCTTGCAGCGAACTTGACGGGTGCGTCTGGTGCAGCATGATTCATTCCATAACAGATACTATGCATAAATGCTATGAAAAGGTCGCAGACGGTAGCTAGCGTTAGGTGAGTTGCGCAACACAATTGAACAGCGCTCATTTGAGGTACACTGCCAAAGGATGGGACAAGCTGGCAAGCGCATTGACCTGCGCAAAGACTGATTGGTTGGGGGATAAGTTTCAATCGGACCACGCTGAACAAAAACTTGCCATTTGCGTACCAACAAACATCCTAAACCGTAGCATCGCTCTATTCATCTAGCGATACATATGGTCTAGCGTTACGGTGTCCATGTGGTCGAGTTGAGGAGCGGGCATGGTTAACGATTTGGGCAATACGGACGACCTCGAGCTTATGCCGCTGGGCAGTAGTTATACGGTGCGGCGCGATCGCTTGATGAACGAACTTATCACCAAGGGCCGAAAGGCCGGCATCGTAGTCCTCTACGCGCCTGATGGCTTTGGGAAAACCTCGGTGCTGCTGCAGTATACCCAAGAGGTTAAAAGCGATCCGACGCGAGGTCCCGTGCGGATCATCGAGGCAGACCGTGCTATTGGGCGCGAGGTGTTTATGCAGCTCGAGGTCGTTACCGATGAGCTTAAGGACAAGCCGCACTCCCTGATTGCAATCGATAACGTGCCTAATCTCAGCCAGAGCGAGACCGAGGAGCTGATCGACCGGATCCGAAGCCTGCGTGCTATGGGGGTTGGGGTCTTTTTGAGCTGCCGTCCTTCGAATCGCCAGCTGATTCATGGACTGGGCGATTCGATTAAAGTCAACGCGCAGATGCTCAAGGTGCATGCCTATGAGTATTCGGCGTGGGCATCGGCGTTCTCGATCAGCACATCGCTCGACTTCTACCAGCTTACGCAGGGCGTGCCCGAGCTCGTCTCGGCTATGCAGTCGGGACTCTACGGGCAGGGAGACGTTGCCCAGATGCTCGAAAACGAGATCGTTAATATCTACGGTGCGGCACTTGTTGATCTGGCATCGCTCGAGAACAACGCCCTGTTTAGTGTGGCATGCTTGATGGTCCTAATGGGTGAGGGCACTATTTCGGAGCTCGAGGCTTGCGGTGTTAGGCTTTCGGCGATTGACCAGTCCTATCTTGTCCGCGATTATCCCATATTTGGCGTTGATCCGGCAGACCGGAGCTTTACCTGCTTGGGTACCGAGGATAACGCACGTCTGCGATTGCGCAAGCTGGTCGCCGAAATTCGCCCCGAACTCGTTGTGCGGGCGGCGCGTATATTGATTAAAGCGGGGCGCTGCGATACCGCGATGGACCTTGCCGACGCGTTTTTGGACCGCAGTGCGGTGTTGGAGCTTGCCGGGCAGTATGGGGTCGATCTGGCCCTGACGGGGCATGGAGGGGATGTCTGCCGCGCGGCACTGGGAAAGACCGAAGCAGATGGCCGGGTATCGGAGCCGACGCCTGACGAGGCACTCGGCATCTATCTGGCGGCGGTGAGCGTCTCCAATACAAAACTCGCGCGGTATATGGCCTCAATTATCGAGCATGCGGGCGAGCAAGCGATTTGCGAGCTCGATCCCGTGTCGTGGAAGGTAGCGCACGCGTTTACGGCCGCCTGTTATGGAGATAGTGGTCTGGGGCTTCCGGCAAGCCATACAGCGCTGGGAAGTGAGGCGTCTTGTGCCGCACTCGACATGCTGTCCGCACATATCGAGATAAAACATGGGCTGACCGAGCGGGCGAAGGGTGGTGAGATCCTCGCAGGGCTCAAAACGGATAAGGTCTACGATTGTGAGCTCGATATCGCGGGGACGTTTGTGCGGGCGGACCGCATGTTGACGGAGCTATTTGATGGGTCGTATGCAGGGACTGACGAGCGTGATGACGAGATGGCCCTGACGCTCGAGGCACTCGAAGCGCGTGACATCCGAGCACTCGCCATCTGGGTGCGCATGGTATTATCGGCGCGGCGCCTGTTTGCCGGCATGCCGGTGACCGACGAGCAGGCATTCAATGAGCTCGACCGTTTTGCCGTGCGTGTGCGTGACAATCAAGTCCAGTTGTTTGGCTTGATACTGGAAGGCTGGCAGTCGTTGGCTGAGGGGCGTCCGGTCAATGCCAAATTCCGTGCGGTGCAGGTGCTCAGGCTTGCCGAGGAATCGATCGGATACATACGCGACAACGCACTGCTGCTAGAGCGCGCGGCGTACTTACGCAATACATCGATGGTATCGGTGCGCGAAGAGGCAGAGCTGCTCGATTTGAGTCGGACGCAGGTCGGTGGTGCCGAGGCATGGATGGTGGCGCTGCATTTGGCCTCCGCAGGCCGCGATAGCGACCTTGCAGCCTGGATGTCCATGAACCGCCCGGGAATTTTGGATCCGTCATATCGGCTGTTTGCGCGTCTTGCGATGCATTGTCTGGGTGAGCCTGCTGCTAGAATTCGAAAGAAGCTCCCGGTGCGCGAGCTGTCGCGGTATTCGCTGCGTGACGACTTTGAGGGCGAAGGCGAGCGCCTGTTCCAGGCCGGCGATGCCGAGGGTGTCGACGTGATTGGTCATATCGAGATCCGCATGTTTGGGACGTTTCGTGCCGAGCGCGACGGGTTTCCCATCACGGATAAGATGTGGCGCCGCAAGAAAGCGGCGACGCTTGCCGAGCGGCTTGCGCTGGGCATGGATGCACTGGTCGACCGCGAGACGCTGGCTATGGAGCTGTGGCCCCATGCCGAGTTCAATAGCGCTCGTAACAATCTGTACTCGACGATATCGCGCCTGCGTTCGGCCTTGGGGCCGACACCGGACGGCAAGTCGTGTGTGTTGATTCAAAACGAGTGCATTGGGCTTAACGGCGATTACGTCAAGACCGACGTGCGGTTGTTTGATCAGATAAGCCGCGAAATTTTGGGAAATCGCACGGGTGCGCGCGGGCCCCATTTAGTTGAGCTGTGCCTTAAAATTGAGCAGCTTTATGCCGGACCGCTGTATGTTCCCAATGGCTGTAATCCCACCTACTTTTTGCGTATGAGGCGCATTATGGAATCGAAGTATATCGACTGCATGATTCGGGGCGCGAACGCCGCCCTAGAAGAAAACGACCTGCAGTCGGCGGTATGGCTGGTGGAGTCGGGGCTGCGGCAAGAGACGGCGCGCGAGGACATGGTGCGTTGCGCTATGCGCGTCTACGGTGCGGCGGGGCGACGACGCGATATCGTCGAGCTGTACAGTGGGCATATGCATCACCTGAGGGAGCAGGTCAATGGCGTGCCCGAGCCCGAGACGCGGCGTCTGTACGAGCGCTTGGTGGAGGGTAGGCTTAACCGCGTGCTCGTCGAACGATAAAAAATGAGCGTCCGAATTGCTCGGACGCTCGCAAGCTTGATGTATGTTGGCTCGCCGGATCGTTGGCTCTTAGACGAGCTTAATCTTCTCGATGTCCTTGCGCGAGGACTCGCGATACAGCGAGAACTTGCGGCCGATAACCTGAACAACGTCTGCATGGCAGCGCTCGGCGAGCTCTTCGGCGGCCTCGCGGGCAGAAAGACTGGAACCATCGAGTACGGAGCACTTAACGAGCTCGTGCTTCTCCAGGTAGGCGACCGTCTGCTCGACGGTGCCCTCGTTGACATCGGACTTGCCGATGATGATGGCGGGGTTGAGGTGATGGGCCATGCTGCGAAGCTGCTTGACCTGTGCTCCTGTCAGTGCCATGGGTTCTCGCTTTCTATGTTATGGGGCGCCCCGCGATGGGGCCTTAATCTACGTGAGCTGTCCCACGATAGCGCAGGAACGGCGCGGTGTGGGGCGTGTTTGCCCAGTTCAAAAAGAATGCGGATGCCGAGCGGGAGAACAGCGCGGGTTACAGGCGGACGTGTACGGCGGCTGAAAGCGGTCTATGGACGGTCCGAAGAGACCGGCTCCCATGCAATAAACGCCCAACGGACCTTGCGGACGTGGTCGAGCATGTAGCGTCCCTGCGGTACGCCCTTGGAGCCCGGCTCGCCGGCACGGGGATTCTCAATCATGTGTTGAGCGATGTAGTCGCGCAGACGGTCGATCTTATCCTCGTTACCGTGCTCGAGCATGCGGGAGAAGTCCGCTACGCCCGCCTCAAGGCTATCGAAGGTGTCGCGACGGGGCGATTCAAAGTACGTAACCTGCGGCAGGGCACCCATCTGAATGAGGATATTAAAGGCATACACAAAGCCATTACTGCAGGTAACCGAGGCACCGATGGCGTTCATCAGGTGCAGGTCATAGCGCGGGCTGGAGTTGGCGACCATCGTGACAGCACAACGCCGACGAGCCGTACGATCAAGCTTGGCAAGCGCACCTTTTAGATTGGTCGTCGTAACCGACCGACTGGCAAAGGCAACATCTACCGCTTTCGTGACCGGGCCAACCAAATCCCAATCATCATCCCAAGCAAGCTCAAGCGGTGTAATGCGATCTTCGAGCCCATAGTACTCAATGCCAGCATCAAGCGTGCCCAACATGGCAGGGGAAAAGTCAGCAGCAATCACGGGATGCCCAGCCTGAGCAAGCGGAATAGCAATCGACCCAGCCCCACACCCCATATCAAGCACCGACTCACCAGGCTCAAGCGCTAACAGCTTCATAAAATCCCGAGCATACGAAGCAGTCTCAAGCGGCCGAAAATGCCGAGCCCGCTTATCCCACTCAAAAGAATCATCAGCCCGCCGCCGACCAGCCTGCAGACGCATCCACTCCTGGTTCCAATCTGTGGAAAGCAGCTCAGAACGATTCTCCCCATCAACCACGGGCCAACCTCCTAGCAACAAAAAAGCGACTCCTCCCAAAAGAAGAGCCGCAACAAGCATATATCAGAAAGAACCGATCCAACGCCAAACCGCCGCACCAGCCAAGTGGTGCAGGAGCGAAGCAACTGCAACCGGGATAGAACTCAACCGAGGTCCCGTTATGCGGGAGCCCCGCCGCCGGGCGGCAGACATATAAGGTCGATCGCGAGTTCCGCACGAGCCGGAGAGCACTTAATGTGCTCTCCGTGCGAGTCAGGACTGTCCGAGCAGGCGACCTTATGCCCCGCCCCTCGGGACGAAGGGATAGAACAGGAGCGCATATGGCAGGCAAGCCGCAAACACTAGCTACGACCTCGGCATTCGAGATCTTGGGCCCCGTCATGGTCGGCCCCAGCTCATCGCACACCGCCGGCGCCCTGCGGTGCGCCCAAGTTGCAGCCAGCCTGCTGGAAGGCCGCGTCACCAAAGTCACCTTTGGCCTGTGGAACTCCTTCGCCCACACCTACCGCGGCCACGGCACCGACCGCGCGCTCGTCGCGGGCATCCTGGGCCTCGACACCGATGACGAGAACATCAAGCAGGCCTTCGACCTCGCACGCGAGCAGGGCCTCGAATATCACTTTGACATCAAGGGCGACGACGCCTCCATCCACCCTAACACCGTCGACATCGAGATGGTTGACGACACGGGCGCTAGGGCGCAGGTCCGCGGCGAGAGCCTGGGCGGCGGCAAAATGCGCATCAGCCGCATCAACGGCGTCGGCGTCGACATCTCGGGCATGTATTCCACGCTCTTCGTGGCACATCAAGACGTCCCCGGCGTGCTCGCCGCGCTCACCAACCTGCTCGCCTACGCACACGTGAACATCGCCTTCTGTCGCACCTACCGCACCGAAGTGGGCGGCCAGGCCTACTCCGTCTTTGAGACCGACGGCACACCCGACGACACTGTCATCCCCATGCTGCGCAAACTCGACAACGTCGGCTACGCCACCTTTATTGAGCTCCCCGGCTCGGCATCATCGCTCTCCCCCGGCGT
>CAJMOL010000108.1 GCA_905215095.1 uncultured bacterium
AGCGCATCGCCATCGCCCGGGCCCTGTGCACCAAGCAGCCCATCATCCTGTTTGACGAGCCGACTTCGGCGCTCGATCCCGAGATGGTTCAGGAGGTTCTAGACGTTATGATTGAGCTCGCGCAGGAGGACATCACCATGATCTGCGTGACGCATGAGATGGGCTTTGCGCGCCAGGTGGCCGACCGCGTCATCTTTATGGAGGACGGCCGCATTCTGGAGGAGGGCACGCCCGAGCACTTCTTCGATAACCCCGAGAACCCGCGCTGCCGCGAGTTCCTGTCCAAGATTCTGCACTAGGCGCGGTGATGGACATGACGGATATGACGAGGGCGGCCGTGTCGCGCCGACACTTTTTGCAGCTGGCTGGCGCCGGCATGCTTGCGCTGACGGGGACCGCGCTTACCGGTTGCGGCAACTCCACCAGCGGCGAGGACTCCGACAAGGGGTCCAAGCTTGCGGCCATCAAGTCGCGTGGCCATCTGAATGCCGGCGTTAAGAAGGATGTTCCCGGCTATGGCTATTACGACACCGCCAAGGGTCGCTTTGAGGGCATGGAAGTCGATTTGTGCTACCAGATCGCCGCTGCCGTCTTTGGCGTGAGCTACAAGGAGGCCCGTGCCCAGGAGCTAGTCGAGTTTACCGACGTAACGCCCAAGACGCGCGGCCCGCTGATCGATAACGGCCAACTTGACGTGGTCGCGGCGACCTACACCATCACCGACGAGCGCAAGAAGAGCTGGGATTTCTCGACGCCGTATCGCACCGACTACGTGGGACTCATGGTCAAGAAGCGTTCGGGCTTTACCTCGATTGAGGATCTGGATGGCAAGGTCATTGGTGTGAGCCAGGGTGCCACCACGCAGGGCCTGATCGAGCAGATGATCAAGGACAACGGCTTTAGCTGCAAGCCCGAGTTTAGGGCCTTTAGCGGCTACCCCATCATCAAGAGTTCGCTCGACGCCGGCAATATCGACGTCTTTGCCATGGACCGCTCCACGCTGGCCGGTTACATGAACGAGACCGTTGAGCTGTTGCAGCCCGAGGTCAAGTTTGGCGAGCAGGGCTACGGCGTGGCGACCAAGAAGGGCTGCGACCTTTCGGCCGTGGTCGATCAGGTGATTTGCGATCGCCTGGCCGACGGCTGGCTCGACCAAGAGGTCAAGACCTGGGGTCTTGTATAGGCGCATCGTCCAAGGAAGGAATCAAATGCTCGAAGGATTATTTGACGCCGACCGTTGGTCGACGACATTTCAAAACATGGGGCCCTTCTGGGAGGGCTTTGGCGTGACGCTGCAGGTGGTCGTTGCCGGCCTGCTGCTGTCGCTGGTGCTGGGCACGCTGCTGGGCGTGTTCTCTACCACTCGCTCGCGCGTGCTGCGCGCCATAAGCCGCGTGTACGTGGAGTTTTACCAGAACACCCCGTTGCCCGTGCAGGTGCTCTTTATGTACATGGCCGGTCCGCAGTTTTTGCAGGCCATAACCGGTGCCGACCAGCCGGTGCGCATCGCGCCGTTCGTGCTGGGCTTCTTGGGCGTGGGCCTGTATCACGCGGCCTACATTTCGGAGGTCATCCGCACCGGTATCGAGGCGGTTCCGCGCGGTCAGATGGAGGCGGCCCAGAGCCAGGGCTTCACCCGTGCGCAGGCGTACTGGTACATCGTGCTGCCCCAGACATTCAAGATCATTCTGCCGCCGCTGTGTAACCAGGCGCTCAACCTGGTCAAGAACACGTCGGTGCTGGCGCTTGTGGCCGGCGGCGACCTTATGTACCGTTCCGACAACTTTGTGAGTCTGTACGGTTACCTGCAGGGATACATCGTCTGCTGCCTTATGTACTTTATCATCTGCTTTCCGCTCGCCATGCTGGTACAGCGGCTCGAGCGCCGCTCCAAGGAGCGTCCGCGCGGCGTGAGCCTGGCCGAGCTGGGGCTCAACAACGTAGAGGAGGCCTAGCGCATGGAAATCTTCAACGCGACCAACCTGCTCTACATTTGGGGCGGCTTTGTTAAGACAATCGAGATCTCGGCGCTGTCGATCTTTTTCTCGCTCATCTTTGGCACGGTGCTGGCGCTCGTTAAAAGCTATGCGCCCCGCCCATTCCGTATTTTGGTGAGCGCCTATATCGAGCTGTTCCGCTGCACGCCGAACCTGCTGTGGATTCTGTTTATCTACTTTACGGTGCAGGGTTTGGACATTGTGATTTCGACCATCGCCTTTACGCTGTTTACCAGCGCTGTTATGGCCGAGATTGTGCGCGGCGGCCTCAACTCGATTCCGCGCGGCCAGTTTGAGGCGGCGCAGAGCCAGGGCTTCGGCTTCTTTGCCACCATGCGCTATATCATTCTGCCGCAGACGTTTAAGACGATCATTCCGGCGCTGTTTAGCCAGTGCACGACCGTCATTAAGGACAGCTCGTATCTTTCGGGCATTAACGTGGCCGAGCTCATGTACACGGCAAACGTTGTGATGGCTCACGCGATCGACCTGTCGCAGGTGCTTATGCTCTACGGCCTGGTGTTTGCGATGTACTTTGTGCTCAACTTTGGTATCTCGTTGCTGGTCCGAGCGTATCAACGTCGTATCGTGGCAGCGTAGAATGTGACAAAGGGATTGTCCCTTTGTCACATAGAGAAAGGAATCGCGATGAGCGATCTGGAGAACAAGAAGAGCCCCGTGGTCATTACCATCGCGCGCGACTTTGGCGCCGAGGGCCACGAGATTGGCCGTATCCTTGCCAACGAACTGGGGATTCCGCTGTATGACAACGAGCTGCTGGTGCGCGCGTCGCTGCGTACGGGCGAGTCGCTCGATAAGATGGCCGCCTATGACGAGCGTCTGGCTGTGGAGAATATGGCGTTTCTGCCCGACCGCTACGATGTGCGTTCGTACTCGGACAAGTTGTTCCAAAAGATGAGCCAGGTGATCTTGGACCTGGGCGAGACCGAGAGCTGCATTATCGAGGGCCGTCTGTCCGATTATCTGCTGCGCAACAACCCTAACCACATTGCCGTGTTGGTGACCGCTCCCTTTGAGGACCGCGTCGAGATCGTGCGCAAGAAGCGTGGCCTTAACAAAAAGAAGGGCGCCAAGCTGGTCAAGCAACAGCAGAAGGCGCGCGAGGCGTTCTACAAGCGCTACAGCGCCGGAAAGTGGAAGATGACGAGTGGCAAGGACATCGTCGTCAATCGCGCCAAGCTGGGCCGCGAGGGCTGTAAAGACGTCATCGCCGCCGCCTACCGCTACAAAGTAGCTCAGCTCGAAGGCTAGATGGTCAAAACCACCACAAAGGGGACAGGCACCTTTGTGGTGGTTTTTGCTTTAGGCGGAGGAGGCTGGAAGGTATCACTGCCGGCTGCGCGCTCAAAGAACTCAACGCTGCTCAAAAAACTCAAAGATGCTCAAAGAACTCAAGGGTGCTCAAAAAACTCAAGGGCGGGCACCGCTTAGTTTCCTTTACTGTCTCGATCTGTAACATCTGGGTGGTTAAATCGTCTCTATCTGTTACAGATTTAGATAAAACGCGGAGCCGAGTGGGGAAATCTAAATCTGTAACAGCTGGCCTGCTATTTGGGGTCTAGATGTTACAGATTGAGACAAACTGGTGGAGAGAGCTGCCGTGTCGTTCAAACCACCACAAAGGGGACAGGCACCTTTGTGGTGGTTTTTGTTTTAGGCGGAGGGGAAGGCCTTGGTGAGACCGGCGCGCGTCTGCGTGTCGGTCTTTTGGTAGATAGAGCTCAGGTGGCGCTGCACCATGCGCATCGAGATACCGAGCTCCTCGGCGACCTGCTTGAGCGGGCGTTCATCCTGGGTCACGGCTATGAGCACGTCGACTTCGCGCGGGGTGAGAGCGTGGTTGGCGATGAAGGCCTGGCGTTGCTCCTCGATGGTGGGGGCGGCGAGTGCTTCTTCTGCCAGCTGCTCGCGCTCGCGCTCCTGCTCGGTTTGGGGCAGGCGGAACAGGCCCGCGGCTACAAACGCCACACTTGCCGCCACAAGCAGCATGAGCGCGCCGATCATGATGATGGCGACATTGCCCGAGGTCACAAGTGCCAGCGAGATGCCCGACGTAGTGAACGCGCACACGTTGTTGGCTGCGCGGCCCATGCCAGCCCACAGTGCGGGCGCATGCATGCGCGGTGCCAGCTGTGTAAAGGTGGCAGTAAAGAACGTGACAAAAAAGCCCGAGCTCAGGTAAAAGACGACAAGGCCCAGGTTGGGATCGGCGCCGGCTTCCACGGCCAAGATCGAGATGGTGGAAAGTACCGTGACGCCGAGCATGATGAGACCCATGTAGCGACGCTCGGCAAGATCAAAGACGATACCGGCGACGAGACCGCTCGCCGCCAAAAAGAGGCGCGGCCAGGTCTGTACGGCGATGGTGCCGTGGGCGTTGGAGAACGTGACGACGTTATCGAGCGTCGAGAACAGGCAGGCGAGAATCATGACGAGCGCGATACTCCAGCACGCCTGCTTGGCGAGGGCGTGCGAGGGCTCGGCAAAGGGATTGATGGTGGGACTGGGGCCCTCGTTTGCCGCTTGGGTAGTGGCTCTGAGGGCGGAGATGGCGATAGTCGCTGCGCCAAGGACGATGAGCTCTGCGATACCGCCGCAATTGAGCAGGTTGATGGCGAACTGCATCAGGATGCCCGCGGCATAGGCTGCCCCCGCACCGGTGGCAAGCTTGGGGTCATCCTGGAATGTCAACGAAAAGGCGTGGTGAGTGGCGGCGCCCAGCAGGCCGAGTCCAAGGAATGCCACGCAGCCCAGAATTTCGAGGACAAGCGGGGCCGTAGGGAACTGAATTTGGGTCAGGCCCACGATGACGATAGGGACGGCGGCGGCGTTGACGGCTGCCAGTGAGTGGCCTTTGCGCCGTGCGAGCCCGAGCAGCGGCGCGTACCCGATAAAGCCGAGCACGCTTGCACCTAGAATAAAACCCTGTGCGATTACAACGCGTTCGGCACCGGCGAGCAGGCCGACGTTGACGTCGAAGCGAAACTCGGCGGCAAGGAAGGCGAAGGTGAAGAGCGCGAGTGCCAGAAGCGCGTTGATTTTAGGCCTACTCAGGTTCAAGGACGGTCCTTTGGGTGGACGAATAATCGTGTCCTCGATTGTAGCGTTCCCGGGACGAGTGTGGCGACAACGAAATCATATTGAATTAAACCGCAGGTAGAGGCCTAGGTTCACATCTACGAACCTAGGCATATGGAGTCATTTGGCACATCTTGGTGGTACAGGACCACCACAAAGGGGACAGGCACCTTTGTGGTGGTGTCCCTACGACCAAGGAGGGCGTTATGTGCGGAAGTCACTTTGATAAGCAGACCCAACGCGAGCGTACCTGCTCGCTGGTTCACGGTTCGTGGAAACGGGCGGGTGCCAGGCTGGCGTGCGTCGGAGCGTGTGCGCTCATGGTCGGTCAGCTGCTGCTGCCAAGCGTTGCCTTGGCAGCAGATTGGATCAACGTGGGTGGCACGCAGTACAATGGGGGTGTTGCCGTCGGCGACGAGGCGGGCACGTGGTCCTGGAACGGCGCCGACGACATGCAGCTCAATGGCTATAACGGCGGCGGCATCAGCGCCGAGGGCAACCTCAACATCGGTGTGACCAACACCAACACCGTTACGGCCGATGCCGGTCAGAGCGCCATCGAGGTCTCAGGCGGCAACCTTGCCATAACGGGCGGCGGCACGCTCAACGCGACGGGCCAGACCGACGTCATCACGGCGGCGGGTGACGGTATTATTGGCGGAGATGTGGCCATCGACGGCACCACGGTCAACGTGACGGCGACGGGTACGGATGCGAATGGCGAGGAGTGCGAGAACGCCGAGGCCATAACTACGTTTGGTGGCGACGTGACCATTAAAAACGGCGCGACTGTCGATGTAAAGGCGGGACGTGCGACGGAGTCCGGCGACGGGTACTACGGTTACGTGACGGGCATCTATGCCACTAACGGCGCACC
>CAJMOL010000109.1 GCA_905215095.1 uncultured bacterium
CGCTCAACAACGGCCAGATCGACCTCATCATCGCCGGTATGAGCGCCACGCCCGAGCGCGAGGAATCGGTCGGCTTCTCCGACCCGTACTTCATTGGCTACTTTGGCCTGTTCGTAAAAGAGGGTTCTCCCTACCAAAACGCCACCAAGCTTAGCGACTTTAGCGGTGCCACGGTGCTCGGCCAAAAGGACACCATGCTCGACACCGTCATCGACGAGATCCCGGGCGTTGTCCACAAAAACCCGGTCGACTCGGTCCCCACGGTGTTTTCGAATCTGCTGCAGGGCACCTGCGACGCCGTGACTTACAACACCGAGAATGAGAAGGGCTATATGGCCCAAAATCCCGGTATCGTCCCCATCCAGTTTGCCGAGGGCGAGGGCTTTAAGCAGGAGGTCGCGGCAAACGTCGGCTGCCGCAAGGGCTCGGACAAGCTGCTTAAACTCATCGACAAGACACTCAAGGGCATTAGCCAAGAGGAACGCGACCAAATGTGGGACGCGTGCCTCGATCGTCAGCCGGCATAGGGAGGCAGCATGAAAACCATCAATCGCCTGGCCTCCTTTATCAAGGCCGACCACCGTTATGTGTACCTGGGCACGAGCGTTATCGCGGCGCTCGGCCTGGCGTTTAGCCAACGCAACCCCACGCCGATGAGCTTCTTGGCCCCCACCGGTATCTTCCAAGACTGCCTCTGGACAATCCTTTGGGCCTGGCTCGTCGTGTCGGTGGCGGCGCTGATCACCAAACTCATGCACTGGAACGACTATCGCGAAAAATCGCCGTTTGTTTCCGAGCGTTTCCGTCGCGGCGCGCGCCTAGGCAGCTATGTCGTCGTTGCTATTGCGGCGATCTTCTTTGTCGACCGCTGCGTCATGTCATTTATCGACCTGGTGCAGGTGAGCATTGTCTCGGATTCCAACCCCAGCGACTTTTTGTCGAGCCTGGTCTACATGACCTACAAGAGCGGGGACTTCTTCATTCGCGGTATCGAGATCACCATCGCGCTTGCCACCTTCGGTACCGTCATCGCATTCTTCCTGGCACTGCTCTTTGTGTTCCTGCGTATTCAGACGTTCGACCGCGTGGATAACGACCTGGTGCGCTTCTTTAAGAGTGTCGGCCGCGGCTTTGCGACCATCTACTCCACCATCGTGCGCGGCACGCCCATGATGGTCCAGGGCCTGCTCATCTATTATGCGGGCTTCACCGTTTTGCGCGGCATGGGCTTCGAGACCGCCCAGGCCAACCAGATTTGGAGCACCTTCACCGCCGGCCTCGTCACCATCTCGCTCAACTCCACCGCCTACATGATGGAGGTCCTGCGCGGCGGTATCGAGTCCATCGATCCCGGCCAGGCCGAGGCGGCGCGCTCGCTGGGTCTGTCGCAGTGGCAGGCTATGCGCAAGGTCGTGTTCCCCCAGGGCATTAAAAACGCGATCCCCGCACTAACCAACGAGCTCATCATCAACATCAAGGACTCGTCGGTGCTTTCGGTCATCGGCGTGTTCGACCTCATGTACGCCACCACCACCGTCGCCGGCGTGTACTACCGCCAGATGGAGGTCTACTGCGTGGCGCTCGTGGTCTACCTGATCCTGACGCTCGTGGCGAGCCGCCTGCTCGAGGCCTTTGGCAAAAAGCTCGGCGCCGAGGCTCCGGTCACGCTGCCCAGCTCCAACTAGGCTAAAGACGAGGAGAATCATCATGGCAGATATCGCCACTACCGGCACCGCGGCCGCCGCACAGACCAATGAGCCGCTCATCCGCGTCGAGGGCCTGCGCAAGAGCTTCGGCTTGCTCGAGGTGCTCAAGGGCATCGACCTGTCCGTTAACCCCGGCGAGGTCGTCACCATCATCGGCGCCTCGGGTTCGGGCAAGTCGACCTTCCTGCGCTGCCTCAACCTGCTCGAGACCCCGGACGCGGGCCACATCTGGTTCCACGGCCAGGACCTTACGGCCGAGCGCTGCAGCATTAACAAGCTGCGTGAGGACATCGGCATGGTGTTCCAGGGCTTTAACCTGTTCAACAACATGGATGTGCTCGATAACTGCACGCTCGCGCCCGTCACGCTCAAAAAGATGAGCAAGGCCGAGGCCGAAAAGGTCGCGATGGAGCATCTGACGAGTGTGGGGCTCGAAAAGTTCGCGCACGCCGCTGTGGGTCGCCTGTCCGGTGGCCAAAAGCAGCGCGTGGCCATCGCGCGCGCCCTATGCATGAATCCGCAGATCATGCTGTTCGACGAGCCGACCTCCGCACTCGACCCCGAGATCGTGGGCGAGGTGCTCGAGGTCATGCGCAAGCTCGCTGCCGACGGCATGACCATGGTCGTCGTCACGCACGAGATGGCCTTTGCCCGCACGGTGTCCGACCGCGTGGTCTTTATGGACAAGGGCGTGGTGCTCGAGGACGCCGTGCCGGCCGAGCTCTTCGGTAACCCCAAACACCAGCGCACTCGCGAGTTCCTCTCTCGCTATCTCGAGGACAAATAACCGACCGCAAACGCTTGCGTTGCAGGGCCGCTCCCGTGGGGCGGCCCTCGTCATCACAATCGAAAGGATGTCATGGCCGAGGTTTGGCGCTTCTTTGCGCATGAGGACGATTTTGCCGATATAGACGAGGCAGGCGCGTGCGAGCGCTTGGGCCGTGTGCTGTCGTTTCCGACTATCTCGAGCATGGATGCCGAGGCGGTGGACTGGCGGCCCTTCGACGACCTGCGCGCCTATATGCAGCAGGCCTGGCCGCATGTATTTGCGGCGGGCGAGGTCGAGCTTATCGACCATTCGTTGCTGGTGACGCTTTCCGGCTCCGACCCCGCACTCAAACCCGTTATGCTCATGGGTCACATGGATGTGGTTCCCGTGGTGCCGGGTACCGAGGCCGACTGGACGCACGCCCCCTTTAGCGGGCACGTGGACGACACCTACATCTGGGGCCGCGGCGCGATCGACATGAAGGACCAGGTCGCAGGCATTCTCGAGGCTGTCGAGTATGCGCTGGCGCACGGTTGGCAGCACGAGCGCACGCTGCTCCTGGCCTTTGGCCAGGACGAGGAGACGACGCAGCACGGCGCAGGCGCCATCGGCCGCGTGCTCGAGGAGCGCGGCATTGAGCTTGAGTACCTGATCGACGAGGGCGACTACCGCATCGTTCCGGCTGCCGAGTACAGCGCGGGCGAGGGTTGGCTCATGCACGCCGACCTCGCGGAGAAGGGCTATGCCGATATCGTGCTCAAGACAAAGAGCGCGGGTGGACATTCTTCTAATCCCTACGGCGGCACGTCGCTCGAGGTGCTCAGCCGTGCCATCACCGCAATCTGCGATATCGAGTGGCCGACGCGCGCGACCGACTTGCTTGCCGCCCAACTCGTCGAGTTGGGGCTCTACACGGCCGATGAAATTGCCGCCAACGGGGATGCCATTGTCCGCGATTGCCTCGCCAGCAAGAAGCTCTATCCGCTGGTGACGACCACCTGCGCGCCCACGCAGATCGAGGGTGGCAGCACCGGCGCCAACGTAATGCCGCAGGATATGTGGGCCAACATCAACTTCCGCATGCTCGAGGGCACGAGCGTGGCCGACGTTGTGGCGCGCTGCCGTGAGGCGGTTGCCGGGGCGGACCTTGCCGGTCGTGTCGAAGTGGAGCTGGGCCCCGGCAGTTCCGAACCCTCGCCGTCCCCGCGCATCGGTGGTCCCGGCCTCGAGGCGGTTCGCTCCATCGCCGCCCGCTATTTCCGTGATCCAAAGGGGACGGAGGAAAACGGATCATTCGAGCCAGTGGCAATTGTGCCCTCGACCGTGATCGGTGCGACCGACGCTGCCAACTACCAGCACATTTGCCCTGAGTGCATTCGCTTCTCGGCCTTTGTGGTTGATGACGACGAGTGTGATCGCGGCGTCCACGGCACCAACGAGCGCATCACCCGCCGCGCCTACCTCCAGGGCATCCGCTTCCTCGTCGCTCTACTCCAAACGCTCTAGCCAAAAAGCAAGCCCTTGGTGCAATGGGGTCAGGTTTGTTTGCACCAATCATTCCGTGCGGGTTATATGCAGGTTTGCCTGCGCACGCTATCATGTATGGGTTAGACCGCAACTATGTACCCCATACGCGAAGGGATGCGCATGTATCTGAAGATCGACATGTTCTAGCCGGGCTTACCCCCGCAGCGGCGCCGTGCGCCCCATCAATTCTGCCGATTTTCACCTTCACGCATATAAAGGAGTCCCGCCATGCGCGACAAGCTCGAAAAGATCATCAAGGCCTACGAGGAACTCGAGAAGAAGCTCTCCGACCCGGCCGTCGCCTCCGATATCAAGGAGTTCACGCGTCTCAACAAGGAGTACGCGCACCAGTCCGACCTCATCGCCGCCTCGCGTGAGTACATCGGCGCGCTCGATGACATCGAGGCCGCCAAGGAAATGCTCCACGATACCACCGATGCCGATGAGAAAGAGATGCTCCAGATGGACATCTCCGAAAACGAGGCCAAGCTTCCCCAGCTCGAGGAAGATATTAAGTACATGCTCATCCCGAGCGACCCCAACGATGACAAGAACACCATCGTCGAGATTCGCTCCGCCGCCGGTGGCGACGAGGCGGCCATCTTCGCCGGCGACTTGTACAAGATGTACCAGCGCTTCTGCGAATCGCGCGGCTGGAAGACCACCGTGCTCGACTCCAGCCCCAGCGAGGCCGGCGGCTTTAAGTCCATCGAGTTCAAGGTCGAGGGCGACCGCGTCTACTCCGTCATGAAGTACGAGTCCGGCGTGCATCGCGTCCAGCGCGTTCCCAAGACCGAGTCCCAGGGCCGCATTCAGACCTCCACGGCTACCGTCGCCGTACTTCCCGAGGCCGAGGAGATTGACGTCCAGATCAACCAGTCCGACCTGCGCATCGATACCTACTGTGCCTCCGGCCCTGGCGGTCAGTGCGTTAACACCACCTACTCCGCCGTGCGCATCACCCACCTGCCCACCAATACCGTGGTGCAGTCGCAGGAGCAGCGTTCCCAGATCCAGAACCGCGAGGTCTGCATGCAGATGCTGCGTGCCCGTCTGTACGAGATGGAGCTCGAGAAACAGCAGGCCGAGCTCGGCGCCGAGCGCCAGAGCCAGATTGGTCACGGCAACCGTTCCGAGAAGATTCGTACTTACAACCAGCCTCAGGACCGCGTGACCGACCACCGCATAGGGCTGACGCTCTATAAGCTGGACGAGATGATGAACGGCGGCTGCGACGAGGTGTTCGAGGCGCTGCGCCTTGCAGACCAGACCGCGAAGCTCCTCAAGCAGCAGTAAGAAAGGAAATGACCAGATTGAACACAGAGCTTCTGCCGTTTTCCGAGCAGTCGGCGAAGAAAGCGGCTGAAATAATGGCGGCGGGCGGCGTAGTCGGCATACCCACCGAGACGGTCTACGGATTAGCCGCAGACGCGCGCAACGAAGCCGCAGTCCGTAGCATATTCGAGGCCAAGGGACGCCCCCAGGACAACCCTCTGATAGTGCATATCAGCGCGCTGGAGCAGCTCCCGCCGCTGGTTCGCGAGATACCGGAGCTGGCGCTGAAAATAGCTGAGAAGTACTGGCCGGGGCCGCTGACGATGATTTTCCCGAAGTCGGACATGATACCTGCGGCTACCAGCGGCGGACTGGACACCGTTGCAGTCAGAATGCCGGAAAGCCCTGCGGCAAGGGCGATAATCGACGCCTGCGGATTCCCGCTCGCGGCGCCGTCCGCGAACCTGTCGGGAAGCCCCAGCCCCACCACTGCCCAGCATGTCATGAACGACATGAACGGCAGGATACCGCTGATAATCGACGGCGGCGAGTGCCGCTGCGGCGTGGAAAGCACCGTGCTGTGCTTCCCGGCGGCTGACCGTGTGAGAATACTGAGACCCGGCGGAGTTACTGCGGAAATGCTGTCGGAGCTGTGCCAGGCCGATATCGACCC
>CAJMOL010000110.1 GCA_905215095.1 uncultured bacterium
TGGTATCGGAGCGGCTCTGGTCGTCGAGCATCAGCGACTGGCAGCTCACGGTTGCCTTGGAGCCCTCGGCCTTGGGTGTCGCCACGATAGAGCTGCGGAAGGTCTGGATGCCGCCGCTCTTGGAGATGCCCTTGGTTTCGACGGTTGCCGAGGTCTCGGGCGCGTTGAGCACGACCTTGCAGCCGGTGTCGAGGTTCTGCCCGGCGCCGGCAAAGGTGATGCCGGTAAAGCTCGAGCGGGCGCGACGGCCGTTGAGCACGCTCATGGGGTAGAGGTAGCCCACGTGGCTGCCGAAGGAGCCGCTGATCCACTCGATGTCGCCGTCCTCGTCCACGCGCGCACGCTTGGTGTTGAGGTTGTACATGTTCTTGGACCAGTTCTCGATGGTCGAGTAGCGCAGGTGCGCACGCTTGCCCACAAAGAGCTCGACGGCGCCGGCGTGGAGGTTGGCCACGTTGTACTTGGGCGCGGAGCAGCCCTCGATAAAGTGCAGGTCGGCGTCGTCCTCGACGATGATGAGCGTGTGCTCAAACTGGCCGGCGCCCTTGGCGTTGAGGCGGAAGTAGCTCTGCAGCGGGAAGTCCAACTTGGTGCCCTTGGGCACGTAGACAAACGAGCCGCCCGACCACACGGCGCCGTGCAGGGCCGCAAACTTGTGGTCGGTGGGCGGGATGAGCGTCATAAACTTCTCGTGGATGAGCGGCTCCCACTGCGGGTCGTGCAGGGCCTCCTCAATGCCGGAGTAGACGATACCCATCTTGGACGCGGTGTCCTGCATGTTGTGGTAGACGAGCTCGGAGTCGTACTGCGCGCCGACACCCGCTAGGTAGCTGCGCTCGGCCTCGGGGATGCCCAGGCGCTCAAAGGTGTTCTTGATGTCGTCGGGCACCGACTCCCAGTCGTGCTTTTGGTCGGTGTTGGGCTTGACGTAGGTGACGATGTTGTCCATGTCCAGGCCCTCGATGGAGGGGCCCCACGTCGGATCCGGGAAACGGTTAAAGATCTCGAGGGACTTGAGGCGCAGGTCGAGCATCCACTGCGGCTCGTCCTTCTTGGCGCTGATCTCGCGCACGATGTCGGGCGTGATGCCGGCGTCGAGGCGCTCGAATCCCTCCTCGCCATAGGTGAAGTCGTAGAGGCTGCGGTCGATGTCCGCGACCTCGGTGCGGTTCTTGGTCATTGCGTCGCCCCTTTACGCCTGCTGCTCGGCAGCGGCGGACTCGGCCTGGGCGCGCTGCTCGGCGGCCTCGCGCTCGAAGGTCTCAAAGCCGTTCTTGTCGATCCAGGGGATCAGCGAGGCGTCGTCCTCGCGTACGATGTGGCCCTTGACCATAACGTGGACGCGGTCGACATCCAGGTGCTCCAGGATGCGCGTGTTGTGCGTGATGATGAGCATGGAGCCGTCGCAGCTCTTGCGGTAGGCGTCCATGCCGTGGCTGACGGTGGACAGGGCGTCGACGTCCAGGCCGGAGTCGGTCTCGTCCAAGATGGCGAGCTTGGGTTGCAACAGCAAAAGCTGGAGCATCTCGACTTTCTTCTTCTCGCCGCCCGAGAAGCCCACGCCCAGCTCACGGTTGAGGTAGGCGGTGTCCATGTTGAGCTCGGCCGCGAGCTCCTTGACGCGACGGCGGAACTCCTTGCCCTTCATCTCCAGGCCGGGGCGGCCGGCGATGCTGGCGCGCAAAAAGCTCGACAGCGGCACGCCTGGGATCTCGACCGGGGCCTGGAAGCTCAGGAACAGGCCGGCGCGGGAGCGCTTGTCGGTGGTGAGCTCGGTGATGTCCTGGCCGTCAAAGACGATACGGCCGTCGTTGATCGTGTAGACGGGGTCGCCCATGACCAGGTGGCCGAGGGTGGACTTGCCGGCGCCGTTGGGTCCCATCAACACGTGGGTCTCGCCGGCGGCGACGTTGAGGTTGACGTTGTGGAGGATGGTCTTCTCGTCCACGGAGGCGGTGAGACCCTCGATGGAAAGCAGCGGATTTGCGCTCATGCTGTCCCTCTCTGTATATGGTGTACTCATAGGTGTACTAAACCCTAGGAATCTTCTCGGAATAAAGTTACTATGGGTTCGGCGTTAGTCAAGGGAAAACCCGACTAATCCACTCGACTTTTTAGATGAGGGACATAAAATCAGGTTTGTTTGCCCCGCGTGCATAGGATTTGGGACAAACAAGCCTGGTTTTGTCCCAGTAACGATGGGAGGGTAGGTATGCTCATTTCTTCTAAGGGCCGCTATGCCCTCCGTTTGATGATTTATATTGCAGCGCTCGGTGACGCCGAGGGCAAGATTGCCCTGCGCGAGGTTGCCGACCGCGAGCGCATTTCGCAGAAATATCTGGAGCAGCTGGTTCGTCCGCTTATGAAGGCGGGCCTGCTTAAGAGCGTGCGCGGCAAGGGCGGCGGCTACATGATGGCCAAGGACCCGGCCGAGGTGCGTGCCGGCGACATCCTGCGCGCCGTCGAGGGCAGCACTGCCCCGGTGGCGTGCGACGGCATTGACAACAGCTGCACCCGTAGCGATCTGTGCTCGACCGTCAAGTTCTGGCGCGGCCTGGACGATGTAATCGAAAAGTACGTCGACGGCGTGACGCTGGCCGACCTAGCCGCCGTCCCCGAGATCAACTTTGACATTAAGCTGTAGGTTGACCGCAATTCCTTAAGATTTCGCGGAGGGTTGTTGCCGTTTACCGATGGGTTGTTGTGCAACAAACGGGGAGCTGTAATACTGAATCCATCTTTGCAAACTGCACTTTAACCACACCAATGCAGGGAGGATGTATGCAACCCAAGCATTCCGCGATTGTTGCGGGCCTGACGCTGGCGCTTTCGTTTGGCGCCGTTGCCGCACCCGCAACCGCTATAGCCGAGGAGCCCACGCCGGGCGTTGCCTCGGATGCCACCGATATCGATAAGGGCCTCTACACCCAGCAGTCTTTCTCGGGCGTGCTGAGGTCGGTTCAGGGTGTTTCGTTTGTCAATGTGACCGACGAGATGAAGTACTTTACCAAGTACGAGAGCCACGGCAATTACAACCAGGGCTTTTCGTATGGCGACGGATACAACGCGCTGGGTTATTACCAGTTCGATCGCCGTTGGTCGCTTATTCCGTTTATGAAGCAGGTCTATAACTACGACTCTGCTAAGTACAGCATGCTTAAGGACGCGATTGACCGCGGCAGCGAGATTTCCAACGGAAGCAACCCCATGTATGCGAACGGCCAACTCACCGAGCTGGGCCGCATCGCGCAGGATGCCTTCCTGGGTGCTTACAACACCGATTCGGCTGAGTTCTCGGCGCTGCAGGATGCCTATGCGTACAACTCCTACTATGCGGTTACCGAGTCGTGGCTCAAGAACGCTCTAGGCATTGATATTTCCGGTCGTGCCGATTGCGTCAAAGGCATGGTGTGGAGCATCACCAATATGTGCGGCACGGGTGGCTGCCAGGACTTTTTCCGTTGGGCGAATCTTTCCAACGATATGACCGACCGCGAGTTTGTGACGGCACTTTCCAACAGCGTTGTTGATAACGTGGCGCGGAAGTATTCGAGTCAGCCTCAGTACCATGAGGGATGGAAGAATCGCTATAAGAACGAGCTCAAGGACTGCCTGGTCTATATCGCCGAGGACGAGGCTGCCGCCGCGACGCCCGTGCAGCCCGAGCCTGCGCCGGCGCCCTCGCCGACACCTGATTCGAATGACGGCTCGAGTGACGATGTCAACGATGACAGGATGGATGCGCCCTCGACCGATGCTGACGGTAATGGCTCTGCTGGTGGCACTACCAACGACGGCTCTACCTCGAACGGCTCCGATTCGAACGGCTCTGCTGCGGGCGATTCGCCTTCAAGCTCTGTTGGCAATACGGACAGCGATGCTTCTGGTTCGACCGACGCTGACACCTCTAACTCATCTACCGGCTCGAGTGATTCGTCTATTGGCACCGGCTCTAACAACGGCTCCGGCTCTGGCGCAACCCCTGATTCCGATGCTTCCAAGGACGACTCGAATAAGGCGCCGGACGCTCCCGTTGCTTCGCCGGACAAGAAGCCTTCTTTCTCCGTGCAGCTTGGTTCTACGCTGGGCTCTTCGCTGATGGCTGGCGTCAATAATGGCTCGACCCAGAACAAGGACAACTCTGATCAGGTTTCCACGGAAAAGACCGAGGCCGCAAAGGGCGACTCCAAGGACGAGACTTCTGAGAAGACCGAATCCGATAAGGGCTCTAGCTCTGAGGAGCAGAGCGACAAGTCCGAACAGAAGAAGGACGAGGACAAGAAGTCTGAATCTGAGAAGAAGGACGAGAGCAAGACCGAGGGCGAAAAGAAACAGCCCGAAGACGACGACAAGAGCGGTGCTGACAACCAAGTCCAAGAGCAAAATGACTCCAAGACGGTGACCACTACAACCACGACGACTACAACGACCAAGTCATCTGGCGGTAACATGCCCAAGACGGGCGACCTTATCGTTATGGCGAGCCTTGCCAGTGCAAGCTTGGCCACGCTGGGTGCCACGTCTATTGTGAGTGGCAAGCATAAGCTCGATCAGCAAAAGAAGGCTGCTGGGCAGAACGACTCCGAGGAGTAGTCCCTTTCGGTTGCCCGACAACTAAAGATTCGCAATGGGGGCCGGTGCAGTTGCATCGGGCCCCATTTTGTTGCACAACGATTTGTTATGCCCCCTCAAGGCCTTTGTTCCTACCGTTGCCCGATGCCTTTGCACGGATCCAGCGTTGCACTTGAACTGCTCGCTACAATGGGCTTCGTGCTGCGTTTTAGGGAGAAGTTACGGTGTCTGAACAGGAGTATTGCAACAGTGACGATACTTTTGGCGTACGGCTTGTCAACCATGTCGATGATGCGGTTTTGCCGGTCGGTGTGCATGATTTTGCCGATGCCATTGGTCGTTGCATGCTGGTTGACAAGACCATGTTTATTGCCGATGTGTTGGACTGCGACGCGTCCGTTGTGGTGTGCTGTCGACCCGAGGGTTTTGGCAAGAGCATGAACTTGTCGATGCTCAGGGCTTTTCTGGAGCGTCCAGCGGTCGGTCGCTCTGGTCAGCGTTTGTTTGCCGATGCTCAGATTTGGGATGCGAACGGCGGGCGCTATCGGGATGAGTATGCTTGCTATCCGGTGATATCGCTGGACTTTTCTGGCGCTGGGAGGCGTGGCCCCGCTGTTGCCGGCGTCGTGCGCGATGCCCTTTCGGGCGAGTGCGCTCGCTTGTTGGCGCTCTTGGAGGCTCCGGATTTAGCTCGAGATAAGGTGCGTCACATCGAACGTGTCGCGCGTGGCGTGGCGAGCGCGGACGAGGTTGACTCGGTGCTCGGTGTGCTCATAGAGCTGCTGGAGATTGCCTGCGATGAGCAGGTTGTATTGCTCGTTGATGGGTACGATGCGGCGTGGTCTCGCCGTGCGAGCGCGAGGGACGCTTCCGACGCCGATCCGGCAGAACTACTTGACCGTGCGCTGTTTGACGCCATTGCCACTGCGCGCGATTCGTTGCGGCTGACGTGTCTGATGGGGGAGTGTCCCGGTCCTGCCGAAGCGGCGCTTTCTTCGCGCGGCTGCTCGTATTGTCTGACGACGCCGCTGTCGGCGTGGTGTGACCGTTGGTTCGGTTTTTCGGATGCCGAGGTCGAGGCTCTTTTGAATCATGCTGGGCGCGAGGAATACCTGAATGATGCGCGTGAATGGCTCGAGGGGTATCGGTTTGGCAGGGCCTATTGCTCGAGTCCAGAGCGTGTGATCGGTTTTCTGGGCCGAGGCTGCACGGCGCCTGTGCGTGCCGATCTGTATGGATATGCCGATTGCCTGAGTAGGGTAGTTGCCGGGTGGAATCTCGACCGCCTTTCGGTCTTGTTTGATTTGCTCGAGGCCCATGGGTGCGTTGAGGTCCCGCTTTGTTTGGGCGCTGTGGGGCCA
>CAJMOL010000111.1 GCA_905215095.1 uncultured bacterium
CTGCGGCCCCGCCGCTTTATGCCGACAGCACTGCCCATACAAGCAGGTCGCCCGCCGTTTTTAGATGCAAAACGGCGGGCGACCTATCTTCGGCGTTGGAGCACGGGCGGCACACCGACTACGGGCGCTCCATGTTGGGGACGATGCTGCCTTCGGTCACCGCATGCACGGCCAGGCGCATGATGTTGTCGTAGCCGGTCTTGTTGAGAATCTCCGAGATGCGGCGTTTGATGGTGCCCTCGCTCATAAACAGCTCGGCCGCGATCTCGCGACGGCTTTTGCCCTCGCAGGCAAGGCGCAAAATCGACAGCTCGACATCGTCGAGGGCCGCCGTGCCCGAGAAAATGCTCTCGGGCGGCTTGGGAAACGTGCAATAGCCCGCCAGCGTTGAGCGCATCACGGCGAACAGCTCGTCGATACCGACGTTCTTGTACACAAAGCTATCGACGCCCGCCTCGCGGGCCTGATCGACAAAGGTGATCTCGGGCATGCCGGTCATGATAATGATGCGACACTCGGGCAGTTGCTCCTTGATGCGCGCCGCCGCCACGATGCCGTTGGAATCATGCTCGGTGCAGACGTCCATCAGTATCATGTCCGGGCGCTCCTTGAGCGCGACACCCAAGGCCTCGGAGGCATCGGCGATGGCGGAAACAACGGTCATATCGGGCTGATCGCCAACGGAGCGCGCCAGGCTCTCGCGCAGAATGGCCTGGTCTTCGACTATAAGGACGCGAATCATGAGCTTCTCCTCCGAACAGCAGCGTTGGGCGTAAGCGGAATGGATACCGTAAGCGTAAAGGGTGGGGCGGCGTGGACCTCTAGGCTGCCACCCAGATCTTGCGCGACATGCCTCATACCTGGGATACCCGTTCCCTCGCGATACGATACGGGTGCAGGCGCGCCGTCGTTAGAAACGGTCATCCGCGCAACAGCGCTGCCTTCCGACGTCTCCCGCCACAGGCGCACATGGACCCGATGGGCCTGTGCATGCTTGGTGGCATTGGTCGAGGCTTCGCGGATAATCTGCAGAAAGGCTGCGGCGACACGCGCGTCCTCAGGCAGCTCGCCCTCCACATCGATCTGCACGCTCACCAGGCCAAAGGCATGGACGATATCGCCCAGTTGCTCTGTCGGTTCGGTGTCGCCCCCACTGCGCAGATCGGCAGCGATTGAGCGCAGCAGCGGGTCGATCTGCTCGAGTGACTCGTCATCCAGGCGCCCCTCCTCCAGATAACGATGGAGGATGGACAGGCGCTGCCCGATCACGTCGTGCACGCGAGCGCGCATACGCAGATAGGCCGCATTGTCAGCAACTTTTTTGACTTCTTCGATCTGGGCTTGGAGCTCTTGGCCCGCAAGCTCAAGCAGGTGGTTGGCTTGCGCCAGGCGATCATGAGCATGCGCATACTCTGTTACATCCAGGCCGATAATGCGCTCAAAGAGGCGGCCCGAAACCATAACGTCATCGTGCACAAACAAGCGAATCTCGGCGGGAGAAACCTCGACCACCGCCCGCGCCTCACCAAAGCGGTCCAGATTAATCCGCACACGGTTCTGGCTGCTTTCGGGCATTTGCATGCTGAGTTTGCGCAGGTCGTTCCATGTGCCGCTCATATCGCCTAGGTCGGTGGGCATAGAGAGTTCCACCAGGTTTCTGCGCATGCAGCGGTTCATGAGCAGCGGACGGCCCCTCGGGTCTAGATACAGGATGCCCACGGGAATCACGTTGATGGTTTCAATCGTCGAGAATGCGGTGATATCCTCCTGGCGGTTACGGACGTCCATCAAGAGCGCCGCGATGGAACGGAACAGGAAGAACGCTCCCTCTGCGATAAGGACAACGGTCCACGCCGAGCCCATGGCAAAAACCACCGGCGGTGTAACGGCGACAACAAGCAGCAGCTCGACCAGCATGACGGGGCGACGATAGTGCACCATAAGCACCACGCCACAGGCAAAGATCGCGGCATTGAGCCACAACGCTCCGCCCATTGCCCTGGCGCAAACGTCAAGCGGCGCCACCAGATACGAGCCAGACGACGCGAACAGGATAAGCGCCGAAACCACCAGGTGGAGCACGAGGCTCGCCTCGTAGGCGCAAATCACCTTACGGTTATAGGACGAGCGGCGCGATGCGATGAGCGGGACGTGGATCGTCTGCAGACACGCAGCCAGGGCAAAGACAACATCGAGCGCAACAATTTGGGGAAGGATGAGCGAAATCTGCATCGTCACTCACCCGCCCTCGGCATCAAGACGATCATGCGCAGCTGGCCGGGCTCGCCCTCAAAGCGGTATGCCACGTTACGCCCTTGCAGAGCGCTTTCGAGTTCTTGCGCGGCGGGCGTCTGCGAAAGATCTTCATCATCGTTGGAAAAAAGCGTGGCACGCAGCTCGACACTGCATCGGTCATGGTCGCCCAAGTGATACATAAGCGCCGGATGGTCGGTGGTGTAGGCAAAAAACGCAAAGTCATACACGCAGTCGTACAGGGCGCTTACCGTACTGGCGTGCATCGGGCGCCGTATGGCGATAATCGAGGCGCAATCGACATCGATGGTGCGCAGGTCGCTTGCAAGCTCGTTGGCAATGAGCTGAATGCGGTCGCGATCAAAACCGCTCTCCCCATGCTGTGCCAACGTGAGCGACCCCTTGCGCTTGCAATAGGCGACGAGCATCTTTGCGCGCTGCAGCATGCGGTAGCGCTCGTGCGAAGACGCCTCGTCGGTCAACGGCGGCAGCGAGCTCAGCAGGTCGTACATCCCTTCGAGCGCGCGGGCAATCGCCTGGTCCACGTCTTGGACCAGCAAGGTCTCGGCTTCTTGATCTGCCAAATGCGTCTTAAGGTCGTAGTCGGCGGTGAGCAGCTCGTTTTGACGCTGCAGCTCCATGCGACGATGCGCCAGTTCACGGTTAAGCTCGTTGAGCTCCGACACGTCTTGGGCAAGCAGGGCCGATCCGCCCAGCAGTGGGAAGGCACGGTACATCACATCGGGATCGGACGCCACGGCAAAGGCATGGGCGTGGCCGTGCTCCTGGGTCCGCAACTCCTCGCGCACGCCTACCGGCATTGGCTTTGACACTGGCGTGGCATAGACTTCCTGCAGGTCGCGCGTTAGAACTTTGAGGTCGAGCGGCAAGGTGTCGAAGATGCCGGCGATGTCGTGATACGACGGAATGACACCGCAATCGAGACAGATTTCCATCGCCACCACGCACAGAACGCAATAGACGAGCGAGAAGTTGAGCCTCCATGCCCAGGGCACGCGCAACGCATACGAGATGGCAAAGAATGCGCCACCCAGCAGTACGAGCGCCGCCGTGCCCGAGAAACGCTGGATGCGAAAGGATGAGGACCGGCCAACCAGGATAAAAAAGGCCACGAAGTCAAAGGCCGTCCACACGAGGACGGCGAAATAACCCCAGCCGTACGTGTAATCGTTGCTCCAGGTGTCGCTTGTGCGGTCAAAGCGAAAGACCTGCTGGTGAAAATCGTTGGTGAGCACAAATCCGATAAGCAGGATGGCCACAATCCACAGCGCAGCGCAGTAGCGGCGACCCAGGCGGTGTTGTTCCAGGCCTGCAAGGCGCAGACCACACAACTGGTAGAGCAGCGGAATGAGCGTCATGGGCACGTAGTACAGGTACCACAGCACGGTGGCATAGAACGGCGTGAACGACTTGTACTTGAGAATGACTTCGATCATCCACAGGGCGCAGATGGTGGCGATGGCAACAAGGCGGCGGCGCAACACATAGTCCAAACAGCGCAGATAGACCGATACGCCCCAAATCGAAAATACAATTGCGGCGACAAGCAACGGGAGAGAGCTCGAATGGACGAGCGCATCCACGACCTCTTTGGACACCTCACTATAGGCGGGCACGGCGTTAGAAAGTTTGAGGTCGAAGGCGAACAGCGCCGGCAAGACTGCCAAAAGTATGAGGAACAGCGCGGTGATGGCGCCGGCGATAGCGAAGACGCGGTGACGGTACACCTGATGTGTTATGCCAACAAGGAATCGCGGCATGGCGAAGAGCCTGCCGCCCCTGGGATCCGCCACGGGAGCGGATCGGGCGGCCGCGTGGCCGATATGTCGCGTGCGGGTACCCATAGTGCTTTTAGTGTACCGACAGGTGGGCCCAAAAAGCGGGCCACATGTCCCAAAATCCGCAGACGGCAAGGCGCCCGGCGAGCATTACCTGCTCGCCGGGCGCCTTGGTTAGAAGGCTCTGAAGTTGAGCGTCTCAGCTTCCTTAGGACAGGTCCTCACCATTCGTCTCAATGACGTGCTTGTACCAGTCGAAGCTCTTCTTCTTGGAACGCTTGAGGGTGCCGTTGCCCGCATCATCGCGGTCTACATAGATAAAGCCGTAGCGCTTGGACATCTCGCCCGTACCGGCGGATACCAGGTCGATCGGGCCCCAGGTGGTGTAGCCCAGCAGGTCAACGCCGTCCTCGGTCACCGCATCGCGCATCGCGGCAATATGCTGGCGCAGGTAGTCGATACGGTAGTCATCGTTGATGGAGCCATCCTCCTCGACAACATCCTTGGCGCCCAGACCGTTCTCGACCACAAACAGCGGCTTCTGATAACGGTCGTACAGGTCGTTGAGCGTAATACGGAAGCCCAGCGGATCAATGGCCCAGCCCCACTGGCTCTCCTGCAGGTAGGGGTTCTTGGCGCCGGCGAAGGCGTTGCCCTGGGTGCGCTCGACATCGGGGTTATCGGCACCGGCGGAGCAACGGGTGCTGTAATAGCTAAAGCTGATGAAATCGACGGTGTTGGCGGCCAGGATCTCGCGGTCCTCGTCCGTCATGCCCACATCGATACCCAGACGCTCGAGCTTCTTGACGGCATAGGCCGGGTAGTAGCCGCGGCTCTGGACGTCGACGAAGAAGTAGTTGTCCTGGTTATCGAGCTGCGCCTGGCGCACATCGCCCGGACGGCAGCTGTAGGGGTAGTAGCTACCTGCGGCGAGCATGCAGCCGATCTTGACCTCGTGGTCGATCTCGTGGGCAATCTTGGTTGCCCAAGCGCTGGCGACGAGCTCGTTGTGGGCGGCCAGGTACTCGACGGCCTCCTTGTTCTCGCCCTCCTCAAAGACCAGACCGGCACCCATAAACGGCAGGTGCAGAATCATATTGATCTCGTTGAAGGTAAGCCAGTACTTCACCAGGCCCTTGTAGCGGGTGAAGATCGTGATCGCGAGGTTCTTGTAGAAGTCGATGAGCTTGCGGTTGCGCCAGCCGCCATACTCCTTGATGAGGTGAATCGGGCAGTCGAAGTGCGTGATGGTCACGAGCGGCTCGATGCCGTGCTTTTGGCACTCGCGGAATACATCCTCGTAGAAGGCCAGGCCAGCCTCGTTGGGCTCGGTCTCGTCACCGTTGGGGAAGATGCGGCTCCACGCCAGGCTCATGCGGAAGGTCTTAAAGCCCATCTCGGCAAAGAGGGCGATGTCCTCCTTGTAGTGGTGGTAGAAATCGATGCCGGTCTGTGCGGGATAGTAATAGCCGTCCTCGAAGTCGAGCATCTTGCGCTGGCCGGAGACCACCGCGTAGCGCTCGGGGCCGTGCGGAGCCACGTCCACGTTGGCCAGGCCGCGGCCGTCCACGTTGTAGGCGCCCTCGCACTGGTTGGCAGCCGTCGCGCCGCCCCACAGGAAGTCTTTACGGAAAGCCATGCATCGATCCTTTCGCACGCTGTTGTCATAGGCTCAGTATCCCTGCAAACAACGTGTCGCTCAACGGCAACGACGTAGGCCGATACTTCTTTTCACGCGCGGGTGCTCGGCAGCCGCCCCGTCTGACACTTTTTGATACCCGCCCGCCCAATCCACCACAAAGGGGACAGGCACCTTTGTAGTGGATTGGGCCCG
>CAJMOL010000112.1 GCA_905215095.1 uncultured bacterium
AGGGGGTCGCGCGTCTCTATAAGACGGTCGAGCCTGGGCATATCGTGCCCACGCACGGCGCGACCGGTGCTAACTCCCTGGTTATTTCCACGCTCGTCGAACCGGGCGATCACGTAGTCTCCGTCAAGCCCACCTACCAGCAGCTTTACTCGATTCCCGAGATGTGCGGCGCGAAGGTCGATATCCTTCAGCTCGACCGCAAGAACGGCTACCACGTCGACGTCGACGCGCTCGATGCTCTGGTGACCGACGATACCAAGCTCATCTGCATCAATAACCCTGACAACCCCACGGGCGCCCTGCTCGACACCGATACGCTCAAGGCGATTGTCGAGGTCGCACGCAAACACGACGCGTGGGTGCTCTGCGACGAGGTCTATCGTCTGCTTACTCAGACGGATGAGTACTCCGAGTCCGTGATTGACCTGTACGACAAGGCCATCGTTACCGCATCCATGTCCAAGGTCTGGTCGTTCGCCGGCCTGCGTCTGGGCTGGGCGGTTACCAAGAGCCCGGAGCTCCGTCGCGCGCTGCTCTCGCATCGCGACTACAACCTGATTTCCGCCGGCATATTCAGCGAGTCGGTGGCGGAGCTGATTCTGGGCAACGCTTCCGTGATCCTTGAGCGCAGCCGTCGCATCGTCCGTCAGAACCTTGCTGTTCTGGAGAAGTGGGTCGAGAGCGAGCCGCACCTGTCGTTCGTCAAGCCCGAGGCGGGTACCACCGCGCTCGTGTATTACGACTACGACATCGACTCCAGGACGTTCTGCGTCGACATGATTAAGAAGTCCGGCGCGCTCGTCACCCCGGGCGATTGCTTCGAGGAGCCCAAGAGCATGCGCATCGGCTATGCATATTCCGATAACACCGACGACCTGCAGAAGGGCCTGGATGCCATCTCTGCGTACATGCGTACGCTCGAGTAGAGGCTCGAGGTCGAAGTGATGGGGCCGATCGGTTTAGGACCGGTCGGCCCCTATTTTCTCTCAAGGCTACCGAACACTATTGTCACATTAGATGCCCACGGGGTCGCATCGCTGCGACGCCGTGGGCATAATGGTGTGGAAAGTGCAAGTTACGAGAAACGGGAGGACACATGGCGCTGATCTATGTCGTTGAGGACGACGAGCCCATTCGTCGTGAGCTTGTCGACATCCTTGCCCGCGCCGGTTTTGAGGTTGAGACATGCGGATCGTTTGAGCATGTCTCGCGCGATATTCTCGCCGCCGCGCCCGACCTGGTGCTGCTCGACCTCACGCTTCCCGTCAAGGACGGCCAGCATATCTGCCACGAGGTCCGTCGCGAATCCGAGGTCCCCATCATCGTGCTTACCTCGCGCTCGACCGAGATCGACGAGGTCATGGCCATGACGCTCGGCGCGGACGACTTTGTGCCCAAGCCCTACAGCGCGCGCGTGCTCGTGGCTCGTATCAATGCCCTGCTGCGCCGCACCACGGCTGCCGGTGAGCGCAGCACGCTCGTCCACAAGGGACTGGAACTCGACCTCGCTCGCTCCACGGTCACCAACACGGCAACTGGTACCGGCACCGAGCTCACCAAAAACGAGCTGCGTATCCTTTCGCTGCTCTTGGGTCGCGCGGGCAAGATCGTCTCGCGATCGGCCATCATGCAGGACCTGTGGGACTCCGATGCCTTCGTGGACGACAACACGCTTACCGTCAACATCAACCGCCTGCGCGCCACGCTCGAAAAAATCGGCATCAAGGGGTATCTGACGACGCACCGCGGCCAGGGCTATTCGGTCTAGGTGCCAGGTATGTCGTTTGCCAAATTCTTCAAAGACGCGCTGCTTCCCGTCGCCGTGTGGACCTGCGGCGTGCTGCTGAGCTGCTTTGTACTGACGGTCGCCGGCGCTTCCGTTTCCATCGTGGTCGTGGCGGTCGGCGTGTCCTTTGTCTTTGGCATGCTCGGCATTGTGATCGAGTACGCGCGCCGTCGTCGTTTTCTGCGTCAGCTTGAGCGTGCGGCAGAGGAGCTCGAGAGTCCCGCATGGGTGCAGGAGATGGTGCAATGCCCGACCTATGCCGAGGGCGAGCTCGAGTACGAGGTTTTGCGCCGGGTGGGCAAAGCTGCTTGCGACGAGGTTGCCGAAGGCCGGCGTCAGACCGATGACTATCGCGACTATATCGAGAGCTGGGTACACGAGGCCAAACTGCCCTTGGCGGCTGCCCATCTGATCTTGGAAAACCTGGACGGCAGCGAAGACGATCCGACGCGCGTGGACGACCTGGCACGCGAGCTTGCCCGCGTGGAGCGCTATATCGACCAGGCGCTGTACTATGCGCGCTCGGAGGTTGTGGAGCGCGACTACCTGATTCGCCGCTGGGATCTTAAGACCTTGGTGACGGGTGCCATTAAAGCCAACGCGCGCGAGCTCATTGCGGCGCACGTGGCGCCGGTGTGCGAGAACCTCGACTTCGAGGTGTTCACCGACGAGAAATGGCTCGAGTTTATTCTGGGCCAGCTCATTCAGAACAGCATTAAATATGCGCGCGAGGATGGCGCAAAGATCGTGTTTTCGGGCGCGTTGTTGGACGAGGGCCTGGCAAGCGAGCGCATCGAACTCACCGTCGCGGACAACGGCTGCGGCGTGAGCGCGGCCGACCTGCCGCGCGTGTTCGAGAAGGGTTTTACCGGCGACAACGGCCGCACCACCAAGCGCGCAACGGGCATCGGCCTCTACTTGGTGGCGCGTCTGTGCTCCAAGATGGGCATCGACGTCACCGCATCGTCCGAGCCGGGCGAAGGCTTCGTCGTCACGTTCGCTTTTTCAACGAACAAGTTCCAATACTTTGAGTAGTCAGCCCGTATGGCGTAGCCGTTCAGGATCTGCCCATCTAAGAAAATATCAGGCTTCTCGGTAGCTATATTCCTGAACGGGAACATTGCTAATGTAGCAAACACTATATTCCCGTACATGAACATAGTTCCACGGTTTTATACTATGTTCACGAATAGGAATATAGCTGGAGGCATGATGAGAACGGTGACAACGATTAAAAAGCTGGATGGGCGCATCAAGCTCAAACCGTCGGAAGTCGCTTTCTCGGAGCGCGTGGTTTTCGATCCCGCCGAGATGGGGAAAGCCCTTAGGCTCAGAAGGCGTGAGCTTGGCTTGACTCAACGCGATGTCGCGACTATGACGGGCCGCAGCCTTCGTGTGATTGGTGATATCGAGCGGGGGCGGACAACGGTCGAAATTGGTGTCATTTTCGATTACGCCTCCATCGTGGATATTGATTTTATTCTGAAGGTGAGGGGGAAATAATGGATGGCACGCTGTTCGTTCACCGTGAGTTTAATGGGTCTTACCAGCTGGTTGGCATATTGGAGGAAAACGCGGGGCTTCCGATATTCACCTATAGCCCCAAATATCTCCAGAGCGGTGATGCGGCCCCGATTTCGACCTCGCTGCCGTTGTCGGCCGAGACATTTAGTCCGGACACAACGGGCTCCTTTTTCTCCGGCATCATTCCGGAGGGGCAGCTCAACAGGGATCTTGAGAAAAGGGCGCGAGCGGAACGCGGAGATTACTTTAGGCTCTGTTAGACCAGGATTGACATACATGTGTCCCCACGGTGCCATATCTTTGACCCCGTAGACCGCGATGATGGGGGCAGCATGAACGCCGAAGACCTGGTCCTCAACTTCAAGAAGGGCATGGCGAACCTCAGCAAGACCGAGCGCCGCCGCGCTATCGAGTCCGTCAGGGACGTGATCCGCGCGGCGGCGTTCGACGACGCGGCCGGCTCCGCCTGCGAAATCGAACGCTGCCCGCGCTGCGGGTCCGTCGCGGTCGTGAAGAAGGGCAAATCGAAGAACGGCGAGCAGCGCTACCTCTGCCGGGGCTGCGGCAGGACCTTCGGCATGGGCAGCGAGCGCATCCTGGGGACGAGCAGGCTCCCGAAGGAGACCTGGATGGCCTACGCCGAGTGCTTCGTGCTCATGCTGCCCCTGCGCGAGTGCGCGAGGCGCTGTCGCGTCTGCCTCAAGACCGCCTACACCATGCGCCACAGGCTGATCGAGTGCCTCTCGGCCTACTCCCCCTCGTTCAGGGTCGAGCGGGGCTGCGGCTGCGAGCTCGACGAGACCTACTTCCCCGAGTCGTTCAAGGGCAACCACGCGAAGGGGTCGTTCACGATGCCGCGCCCCTCCCGGCACCGCGGCAAGCAGGTGCACAGGCGCGGGCTGTCGCGCGAGCGGATCTGCGTCATGACCGGCGTGAACGACTCGAACGAGACGTTCCTCGAGGTCACGGGGCGGGGCGCCCTTTCGAGGGAGCGCGCCATGGACGCGCTGAGGGGCCGCATCGCGGCCGGCTCGGTCGTCGCGACCGACAGGGCGGCCGTCTACGTCAATGTCCTCGCGGAACTCGAGGTCGCCGCGCACGCGGCCTACGACCCCAAGGACCGCTCCGGGGGAACCATCAACCGGATCAACACCGTCCACTCGCTCCTCGGCGCCTTCATGGAGCCGTTCAAGGGCGTGTCGACGAAGCACCTCGATGCCTACCTCGCCTGGTTCAGGTGGTGCCGAACCTTCATGGCGACCGATTCCGGCGCCGCCGGGCGCACGGTCGCGCGGCAGCTCGCGCACGGCGTCTGCAGGAGCCGCGTCCGCGACATGTTCAACGTGGAGCCGCCCTACATGGACTACTGGGCCGCGCCCGCCGCATAGAGGCGGTAGAATGGTCGCACCGCGATACACGAGGAGGGGTGAGGCCATGCCGTCGAACATACCGGCCACGACGATCCGCATCGACCCGGAGGTCAAGAAGGAGGCCACGGCCATCCTGGACGAGCTCGGCCTGTCCATGTCCACCGCCGTCAACGCGTTCCTCAGGGCGCTCGTCCGGGAGGGCGGGATGCCGTTCGAGATGAGGGTCAAGATGCCGGCGCCCGACGGGGAGACGGCGAGTTAGCCGGCAGGTCGGCATGTCAATCCTGGTCTAACAGAGCCTTACTTTAAGGTGCTCGATTTAGTCCGCGATGAACCTGTCGGCGCTCTGGTTTTGACGCGAGATCCTTCGGCCGACAGTCTCGAAATGGGCTATGAAGAGATAGGTGAGGAACAGCTAAGCGGGCTGGCATACGCGCCGGCGGAGGTTGCTTTTGATTTAGCGCTAGAGAGTCGAATCTCCCTTGCAGGTGCTCAGGCGAAGGTCGGTCTCTACCATACGGGCGATGATCCATGTGGCGGATGGTACCTGCCTCATGGAGCGGCCCCATCTACGCACATTCTCAAGGCGGGATCGAAAACGTTCCCGGGCGAGACAGTGTGCGAAGCGATGTGCGTGAGGGCCGCCTCTCTGATGGACCTGTCGGCCGAAGAGTGTTTTCTTATCCGAGTTGAGGATGCCGAGCCAATTATCGCCGTGAGGCGATTTGACCGAGTAACGCCTGATGCTGGATGCTCGGTTGACGGATTGCCAATTCCATACCGTTTGCACCAGGAAGATGTTTGTCAAGCCAAGGGCATTTCGCGTGAGCTTAAATATGAGCCCACGGGCGTCAATTACCTGGGGCTTATCGTCGATGCGGTGCGAAGGACGTCGACGAATCAAATGGAGGACAGGTTCCTTGTCGGCTATAACCAGCTGTTCGACTATGCCGTAGGTAACTGCGATAACCATCTAAAGAACTGGTCGTTCGTGTGGGACGAAAGTTGGAAGCAGGTGAGGTTGGCGCCGCTCTATGACGTGCTGTGCACAACGGTTTATCCCAGTCTCGTTCGCGAGATGGGCGTCTCGTTTGGAGGGAGCCGCAAGATTGACGACGTAACGCGCGGGTCGGTGATGAGCCATATGATCGGGGCGGGTTTGCCCGGGGGAATTGTTGCCGGAATGATTGCCGATACCTGC
>CAJMOL010000113.1 GCA_905215095.1 uncultured bacterium
CAGCGACAGCCGCGACGACCTCAAAGTAGCGCTGCGCCGAGGCATAGGTGTACACGTAGAATTTTTGCGCTTTGCCGTATGTGCCCAAATACCACTCGCCGTTGACGTTGACCAGTCGGACTTTGCCGGGCAGGCATCGATCCTTAATTTCGTCGACAATGATGGCGTCCGTCGCAGGCAGGTCGAACACGCCCAAGATGGTGGGTTCAACGGCGTTGGTCGCAACGACCTTGCCATCGTTTTCGATCACGATATTGCCGCTATCGATGGTTTCATAACCTTCAAGCAGACTCTGCAGTTTGAGCGTATTGCCTGCAACCGCCTTCGCGCTCTGATGCCTTACCGCGATAACGATACCCTCGCCATCCTGCCGGGTCACGCAACCAATGTCTGCAACCGAATCATCCGCAAGCGTAATACTATCGGTATAAGACTTAAGCGGATGGGTTGCCACCTCCAACACGGGCGCTTCTTTGAGATACGTAGCAAGCGACTCGTAGCCCACGCCATCCTTCGAGGACTCGGACACCAAGTTGCCCGATGCGTCCGTCACGATCAGCGCACTCACGTTGAACTGGTCAGCATATTGCTCCAGCGCGGCGTTATCCACCGAGCCGTCGCGCTCCATATCGCGCGCCGCCTCTCCGGCGATCTCCATAACGCGAATCAGGTTTTTGGTCGTATAGGCGCTATTGAATGCATCGTAGGAAAGGCTCTGCGTCGCCACGTAATCGACAACGTCGGCAAAGCGCTGCTCGGCCTGGGCTGTCGTGTAACCGTAGCTCATCATGCCGGCAACAACCGAGAGCGCTATCCCCAGCAGAGCGACAAGGAGCCATGCCCCTGCCGAACGATTGCCCCGCTCCTGAGCAGCGTGGTCGGGCGCATCGATCATGACAGGCCCTCCATATTCAAAAATGGTGCAGGGTCATCAAAGTACTTTGACACCAGGCGTTCCATGGTGCCATCGACAAGCATTTCTTGGTAGGCATGGGTGAGCTTAACGTCGATGCCGCGCGTATCGTTGAGATCGAAAGCGGTGCCCAAACCAACCTCCAGCAGCGGCTCATCCAAAATGCGATACGTCACACCATAGTCTTTTTCGTAGGTGAGCAGCGAAGACTCATGCGCGGCGATGGCGTCGACCAGGCCCTCGACGAGCGCCGGGTTCAGGCATGAGCGGTCCGAAAAGCTGTAGTGCTCCTTGATCTGCGGAACGTTTTCATTTGTACGATTGAGCAAAATGTCCTCGGGCTTGGTAGTGGACTGGACCGCCACAACCTTGTCCTCAAGATCGGCAAGCGTGTAGATATCGCTCTGGGGATCGACCGCGACTACCTGGCGGCTCGCAAGGTACGGGCCGGCCCAACGATACTCGTCATGCTAAAGCTGCCCATGACGCAATCGAGCTCGCCGCTCGCCAGCAGCTCTTTCTTCTTTTCCCAATCGATCAGCTGGTATTTTGGCTTGTAACCAATGCGGGCCAAAGCCTCGGTCAATATCTCGACATCCAGGCCAACAATATCGCCGTACTCGTCGGTATACACAAACGGTGGATAGAGGTCGCTGCCGACGTTGAGCGTCGTAAGGTCGTCGTCTTTGACTTGCGAGGCGTCCAGACCTTCTAATGCAGACGTCGAGGCTCCGTCATTCGACCCGGAACAGCCAGCTATCGCTACGACAAAGGCGCTCGCCACTGCAAGCACAAAAATCAACGAAATGGCATCCGAGTGACAGGGTCTTTTCATCGAGCTCCAGACGATCCTGTTTACAGACTGAAATGGTTAAAGATAATAGCAAACGAAACCACGCGAGTGCCCAATGGTTACAGACGTTCTACCATGCGAGGCCTTCCAGCCGACTTGGCAGAAGGTCCCGCATGCAGCGCACGCCTACCGTGCATTAAAAACGTAGCGGTCCAGGCGGTCGCACGCTTCCCTCACGCGCGAAAGCGGCAGCGCCAGATTCACGCGAATGTGGCAGGGCCCGTGGAACGGACGGCCATCCTGGTAGCCAACGCCCACGCGCGCCCCCTCGTCGAGCAACCACTGAATATCGCGGCCATGCTCGCGGCACCACTCGGTGCAGTCCAGAAACACCATGTACGTGCCCTGCGGACGCGAATAGGACACGCCCTCAAAATGCTCGTCCACGTAATTGCAGAAGTACTCGATATTGCCGGCAAGCACCTGATTGAGCTCGTCCACCCACTCGTAGCCCTGCGGCTGGTAGGCACCGATAAACGCATGCATGGAGAGGACATTCATCTCGTTGTAGTGGGTCTTGTTGGACACGGCGCACATGCGGTCGCGCAGCGTCTCGTTGTAAATGATGTGGTAGCTGCCGACCAGACCCGCCAGGTTAAACGTCTTGCTCGGCGCATAGAGGGCAACCGTGCGCATGCGGGCATCCTCGCTCACCGACTGCGTCGGGATATGCTTGTGGCCCGGCAGGATGATATCGGACCAAATCTCGTCCGAGATCACCACGCAATCGTGCTGACGATAGATGTCCATGGCGCGCTCGATCTCGTCACGCTCCCATACGCGGCCGCAGGGATTGTGCGGCGAGCAGAACACCGCGGCATGAATGTGGTTTTGGGCGAGTTTGCGCTCCATGTCCTCAAAGTCCATGCGCCATACGCCCTGGTCGTCGAGTTTAAGTGGGCTGTGGACAATGCGATAGCCCGCGGCCTCGATGGACTTGGTAAAGCCGATGTAGGTGGGGCTGTGGACCAGCACCGCATCGCCCGGCTGGACATACGCGCGCAACGTCGACACGACACCGCCTAGCACGCCGTTTTCGTAGCCGATATGCTCAGGGAGCAGGTCCTCGACACCATTGCGGCGGCTCTGCCATTCGATGATGCGGTCAAAGTACTCGTCGCTCGGATTGAAATAGCCAAACATGGGGTGCTGCGCGCGCTGAATGATGTGTTCTTGGACCGTGGGCACCGTGGCAAAGTTCATGTCGGCCACCCACATGGGAATGCGATCGAAGCCCTCGTCGGGTGCGTTCGGAGCCATACCGGGGATCTCGCCCCAGGAGTCAACGGCGATGGAGTCCATGCCGTGGCGGTCGATAAGCGAGCTAAAGTCGTATTTCATGCTGAGCTCCCATGCGAAGCGGATTGTTTTGGTAGGCGTTATTGTCCACCAGCATGGGCGGTTTTGGCATGGGGTTTGGCGTTGAATTTGGCGGGTGCAGACGAATGGCCGATTAGTCCTGCGCCTCGTTGACGGCGACCACCGTCAGCCTGGTTCCGTCAACGGTAAAAGACACGTCGAGTCCGGCGTATGCCATGTGATAAACACGGTTTGGCTCATGCTTGCTACCCGCGCGGCGCGGATCTTGGCGGAGGACCTCGACCAAGCCGGGGAGCTTTGCGGGCGGGACCATATCCTGCAGTGCTTGCGGAAACTTAACATCGAGCTCTTGCCACGGAGCATCCTCAATCCAGCCCCCGATCGCATCCGGGTGGCAGTCCGCAAACGGAATGTAGGGCTTGATATCGTAGATGGGCGTGCCGTCACGAAGGTCGGCCCCCAGCACATGGATGATGGGACCATCGTCGGTGAGCTCGACACGGTCGAGCTTGACGCAGGTAAGACCGATGGGATTAGGGCGAAACGGACTCCGCGTGGCAAACACGCCCACGCGCTCGGCTCCGCCCAGACGCGGCGGGCGCACAGTCTTCGACCACTTGACGTTGGTGCCGGACCTGTCCTGCGACCTGGCATCGGCAGCTATGTCCTTAGCCGTGCCACCGGGCGTTCCGTTTTCGAAGCGCCACAGCAGCCACAGGTGAGAGAAGGAGTCCAGACCCTCAACCGCTGCATTGGAGGCAAATTCCGGCTCAAAAACGATGCGTCCCTGCAGATGAGGCGCCAAAAAGCTGTTGCGCGGAATGCCGAACTTCTGCGGCAGGTCGGTATGTATGTGTGCAATAGGTTCCATGCCGGTCATTGTACGGCATGAAGGTGTGAGGCGTTGTGCGCAATTCTTCGCCGCGGTCTCCCGTCGTGCAACCAACGGTTGCTTGGAAGGGCGTCTGCCGCCGCGTATGCTTAAGCCATCAACCAGCAGAAAGGAGCCGCTATGGCCTTTGCAGAAAAGCTCATTGCCATCCGTCGCGCCCATCACCTTACCCAAGAGCAGCTCGCCGCCAAGCTCTTCGTCACACGCCAAGCCGTCAGCCGTTGGGAACGCGGCGAAGTCACCCCGGGCATCGACATGATGAAGCTCATTGCCGCCGTAACCGGAGAACCGCTGTCCCACCTGCTCGAAATGCCCGAGCACTATTGTCAGAGCTGCGGCATGATACTCACGCCCGACGACTGCGGCACCGATGCCACGGGCGCCACGACCGACCATTACTGCAAGTGGTGCTACGACCACGGCAAGTACACCTACGACACCACCATGGAGGCGATGATCGAGGACTGCGCTCCGCGCCTGGCACAAAACACTGGCATGTCGCTCGATGAAGCCGTCTCGCTCATGGGCGCCGTCCTGCCGCAACTGGAGCGCTGGCGCACCGTGCAGGAAAACGAGGAGCGCTACGGCGCCGAAGCGCGGGCACGCTATGGCGATGAGGCTATCGATGCAGCAAATGAAGCGCTGCTGGACATGGACCCCGAGACATGGAACGACATGAAGGAACTTGAACGCGCTATTCTGGGTCAGCTTTCGATTGCCATGGGCATTGGCGACCCAGAGAGCAAAGAGGCCCGCAAACTTGTCGCAATGCACCGTCGATGGATTGCCCTTAACTGGGGACACGAGCCCCAAGACGAAGCATACCTGGGCCTCGCCCACGGCTATCTTGCCGACCAGCGCTTTGTTGACTACTACGACAAACCCTGCGGCACCGGAGCCACGGCGTTTCTGGTACAGGCCATCGAGTCGTCGTTGACGCGCGCATAGACCGCGGCGGCTTTGGGTATTTCAATCAAAACTTCAACCGATTGGAGACCCATGGCTACTGATCACGAGCTCGTGCTGTACGTTATGACCGGCTGCCCGTATTGCATAAAGGTCAAGCGCTTTCTGGCAGATAACGGCGTGACCATTCCCGAGCGCAATATCTCGACCGATACCGAAGCCGAGCAGACACTCATCGCCGTCGGCGGAAAACGCCAGGTTCCCTGCTTGTTCATCGACGGCAAGCCGCTCTACGAGTCAAGCGACATCATCGCATGGGTGCAGGAAAACCTGCTCTAGTGCAACATAGTCATTGGGGACGTTCTTAAATGACTAGTCGTTAAAGAACGTCCCCAACGGCTAACTAGCCGTGGAAGCGGACTATGGGCGCAAGCGGCTGTTCGCGAAAGACACGATCGACGGCGGCGCGGTATTCGTCGACCTTTTTGGTCTTACGTACGAGCTTGTGAACGGTAGCGGGGTCGGCGAAGGCGCACTTGGCGTAGAACCACCACTCCTTCATGCGAAAGACCGCGTTGCCGCCAATCTCTTCTGCATAGGCCGCAAACAGCGTGTCGTGGAAACGCTGCAGTTCGGCTGCCGTGGCAGCGGGACCGCCCTTGACCATGCGAGCGAGCGCGGGGTTCGCAAGCAAGCCACGCCCCAGCATCACATGGCGCGTCCCGGGATAGGCCTCCACCAGCGCGTCCACGTCCTCAAGATCAAAGATGTCGCCGTTGTATGCCACCGGGAACGGCGCGCGCTCCAGCGTCTCGCCGTAAAACTCCTTGCGCGGCGAGCCCGTATAGCGGTCCTTTTGCACACGCGGATGCACGATCAGCTCTGCCAGCGGCATGCGGCAATACAGATCGAGCACGCGCTCATACTCGTCGTCGTCCTCGAGCCCCAGCCTAGTTTTGACCGATACC
>CAJMOL010000114.1 GCA_905215095.1 uncultured bacterium
GCTCCCCGGTGATGGGGTGAGCAAATTCCAGCTGGAAGGAATGCAGGGCCTGGCGTCCGATCCGGTCAAAAACCGGATGATACAGAAAATCCCCCGGCAGCGGACAGCCGATATACTTCATATGCACCCGGATCTGATGAGTCCGCCCCGTATCCAGATGCAGCTCCACAAGAGCATATCCGTTGCTGACAGCAAGACGCTCATAATGAGTCACGGCAGCCTCCCCACGCTCAAAATTAACCTCCCTTGTGATCACAGAAGCATCCATTCTGGCAACAGGAGCGGAGATCGTCCCCCTTTCCGGCGGGATCCCGTCAGTAAGTGCAAGATAGGTACGTCGGATCTGGCGCTGCTTCATCTGGGCAGAGATGAGCATGGAGGGGTTGAGCGAGGACAGGGCGTCCTGATAGACCATGGCGATATCGGTACCGCGCAGGCCGAACCACTCCTTCTTGCTCATCTTGAGCAGGTCACGGCCCTCCCAGAGGACCTCGCCGGAAAGGTGCTCGTCATCGTCGGTCAGGCCCATGATGGCCAGCGTGGTGATGGACTTACCGCAACCGGACTCGCCCACCAGGCCCATGGTCTGACCAGGACGGACGTCAAAGTTGACATGGTCGACGACGTTGATATCACCGTGATGCTCAAACTGGATGCAGAAGTCACGGACCGAGAGAATCGGTTCAACAGACTCGTCGGGCACATGGCGATCGTCACGCTTGAGCTCGACATCGCGCAGGGCGCCAAGGCGAGCGGAGAGGGACTGGGCCTGCTCCTTGTAGGCTCGAACGGGGTCGGAGACCAGCAGGTCGGCCTCGCGACGCTTGGAGGAATCGGTGGGATCCAGGGCGGCGGAGGGAGCAGCGGCCATGGCGTCGGTAATGCCCTCGGACAGGATGTTGAGCGCCAGGCAGGTGATCATGATGGCCAGGCCCGGGAACAGCGCCTGCCACCAACGGCCAGCGAGCACGCCACCGCGAGCATCGGCGAGGATGTTGCCCCAGGTAGCGGTAGGCTCCTGAATACCAGCGCCGATAAAGGTCAGCGAGGCCTCGAAGATGATGGCGTCGGCGACCAGGGTAACGGTGAAGACCATGATCGGGGCGATGCAGTTACGCAGAACATGCTTGATCAAAATCCACGGAGCCTTGGCGCCGGAAACGATGACCGCGCGGACATAGTCCTCGCCGTACTCGGACACGATGTTGGCGCGCACGATACGGGCAATCTGCGGAGTGTACATAAAGCCGATGGCGAAGATGATCGACGGCACGGAATTGCCCAGGATGGAGACGAAGACGGCAGCGAGGGCGATGCCCGGGATGGACATGATGATGTCCAGGATGCGCATGATCGCCTCGGAAACGGACTTGCGCGAAACCGCCGCGAGGGCGCCCACGACCGAGCCGCAGACCAGAGCCATGGCGGTGGCGCCAAAGCCGATAATCAGCGAGTAACGACCACCGTAGAGCATACGCGACAGAATGTCGCGACCCTTATCGTCGGTACCGAAGATAAATCCATTGCCGGGAGCCTGGCGAGCAGTGAAAATCTCGACCGGGCTATAGGGGGCAAGAAGGGGCGCCAGAATCGCGGTCAGGGCGACCAACACCAGCACGACGGCGGCAATCTTAGAAGACAGCGTCATCTTCTTCCAGCCACCGAGCTTGAGCCCCTTGGAGGCAGCCTTCTCGAGCTGCTCGGTTTGCTTCTCTCGAATCTTTACCATAATCTACACCGTCCTGATGCGCGGGTTGATGAGCAGGTAGAGCATGTCAACCACGATGTTGATGATGATGAAGGCAAGAGCAACGACGATAACGACGCCCTGAACCAGGTTCGCCTCGTTGCCCTGAACGCCCTGCAGAATCGCAGTGCCCATGCCGGGGAGGTTGAAGATGACCTCGATGACGACGGCACCGCCCATAAGGTAGCCGATCTTAAGACCGAGGGTGGTGACCGGGGTGATCAGCGCGTTGCGCAAAACGTTGATGCCGACGACGACCTTCTCGGGAACGCCGGCGCCACGGGCCATGCGGACATAGTCCTTATCGAGCTCCTCGACCATGGCCGTACGCACGATACGAGTCATCTGACCCGTCAGCGGGAATGCCAGGGCGATGGCGGGCATGATCATACGTCCCAGATAGCCAGCCGGGTTGGTGGTGAAGTGAGGCAGAGCACCGGACGCCGGGAGCACCTTAAGGTAGGAAGAGAACAGCAGAATCAACAGAACGGCAAGCCAGAACGACGGGGTTGCCAGGCCGGCGATGGAAAAGACGCGGATCACTTGGTCCGGCCATTTATCGCGGTACAGTGCCGCGATGACGCCGAGCAAAAACGAGACGACCGCGCCGATGGCAAGACCGATGAAGGTCAGCTGCATCGTGACGGGCAGGGCCGTGGAGATGCGCTTGGCAACGGAGTTGCGAGCAGCACCATAGGTGCCCATGTCGCCATGGATCAAATCGCCCATATAGCGCACGTAGCGCACGGGCCAGGGGTCGTCCAGACCATACTTCTCATGGTACTCGGCAACCGCCTCGGGCGAGGCACCGTCACCCAACGCCGTATAGGCGGGGTCGGTCTTGGAGAACGACATAAGGAAGAACACCAGGACGGTGACGCCCAATGCCATGATCGGCAGCGCCACGAGACGCCTTCCAATCAAACGTAGAAAGTTGTTCACGTTCTCTCCCCTTTCTTTTGTCGGTAGGACCAACTGGTATATGAGTACGGGTACTCATTACAAGACCCGAGCGACATCGTTGCCGCCCGGGTCTTTGTTTCAACTATGAGGATACGGCCCCAATGACCGACATCCTGCATACAGACTCAAGCGAGTCTTACGCCTTGACGGTCGCAACGCCCCTGAAGGACATGCTCGTCGTGCCGATGCCCTTGAAGCCATCGAGGGCCTCGCCGTTGGGCGCAGTGGACGGATCGTCCCAGGAAGCGGAGACGGTCTTGACGTGGACAACGGGGTACAGAACGGCGTTGTCGGCAATGATGTCGAAGCACTCGTTCCACTTCTTCTGCTGCTCGTCGCCCTCGGCGGCAAGAGCCTCGTCCATGAGACCGTGGAGCTTCTGCCACTCAGCGGACTCCTTCCACGGGCAACGGGTCTGCATCCAGACGTTGTCGCCATACCACCAGTTGAGCAGCAGGTCGGGATCGGCACCGAAGCAGGACGGATCGCCAGGAGCGAGAAGGATATCGTAGGCCTCGCCGCCGTCGATGGCAGCGTAGGTGGCCGGCGAGGTATCGGTCTGGATGGTCACCTCGAAGCCGAGAGCGTCGAGGTCGTTCTTGACCTGGGCGGCCATGCCCTTAATCTGCTCGTTGTCGGTGGTGCGCAGGGTGATGGCACCCGGGGTGATGCCAGACTCCTCGATGAGCTTCTTAGCCTTCTTGGCGTCGGTCTTGTACACCGTGGAAGCCTCATGATAGTTGGTGAAGCTCTTGGGCAGGTAGCAGCTGGCAGCGGTGGCAAGGCCGGCGAAGGTGTTGGTGATCATCTTCTCGGTGTCGAGCGCGTACATGACAGCCTGACGGACCTTGACGTTGTTCCAAGGCTCCTTGGCGACGTTGAACATGATGAAGCGGGTGCCGAAACCCTGAACGTTATCGATCTTGCAGCCGGCGCTCTCAAGCTGGTCGACGGCGTCAGCGGTAACGAGCTCCATAACGAGCGTGGAGCCCTCCTGCTGAGCGGTAACGCGAGCGGTGGGGTCGGTCAGGATGCTGTACTGGATCTTCTTATCCTCGGCAGCATACTCACCGTTGTACTCGGGGTTGGGAACCAGGGTGATCTCGGTATCGGAGATAGAGTCGTACATCCAGGGGCCGGAACCGATCGGCTGCTTGGCGCGATCCTCCTCGGTCTGAGTGGCCGGGGTAACGCGGACGATGGCCAGACGATCCTTGAGCAGGGAGAAGTTGGGGACCTTGGTCTTGACCGTCACGGTGCTGGCGTCCTTGGCCTCGATGGACTCGAAGGGCTGGAAGAACGGAGCATAGGTAGCGGAAGCAGCGCAAGCGGTGTAGGAAGCGACGACGTCGTCAGCAGTGACCTCGGTGCCATCGGAGAACTTGGCGCCCTTGCGGATGGTGACCTCGAAAGTAGTGTCGTCCACGGACTTGGGATCGTCGGTGGCGAGCTCGTTGAAGGTGCTGTAGTCGTGGTAATCGATGCCGTAGAGACCCTCGACGACGTGCCAGTTAGCACCCAGGCCCACAGCGGAGCCGGTGCTGGCGGGGTCGAAGCTGGACGGAGCGTAAGCGGAACCAGCGGTGATCACGCCGCCGCCACGGTTGGCGGAATCGGTGGAACCGGAAGCGGAACCCTCGTCGCTAGAGCTGCCACCGCAGCCGGTGAGACCAAGCCCTGCGACAGCAGCGACGCTGCCGGTGAGGCCGAGGAACGAACGCCTGGACATACCCTTGTTGATGATGGCCATGTCTTCTCCTATCAATAGAGAATCTTACTCGGGAGCACCTAGACTTGCCCCCGCGCAACTTGCGGACGATATATACCTTACCTACCGACGAACCCAACTGAGGTGCCGCGCTCGGCGACCGATACATACATACGCTTGAACGGTATTTACTACCGTTCACCGAATTCGTTGACAAACGATTCGCCAGACAGTATGTATCGGCGAGGTGAGATATCAGTCTTCGTCAACCCGCAGGATAGCAGGGTTTTCGCTTGGGTTAGTCAAACGTTTTAGCGTTAATAAAACCCGAAACCAGCAGGCAATCATGGCGAAATAAATGGTTGAAAATCGCGCAATCATGTATATCAGTTGTTTGGCTCGTGTTTAGCTATCGGAATGGCCAGCCGCCGCCTCGGCGCGCTCGGCATTCCATGCAACGAGCGCCTCGTGGACCGCCTTGGCAACATCGGCAGGTATGCCGCGAACTTCCGCGATCTCTTGCTCGCTCGCCGCGCGCAAACGCTTCATCGAGCCAAAATGGCGCATGATGGCACGTTTTCTAGTGGGTCCCACGCCCGGAACGTCGTCAAGCACCGAAACCGTCATAGCCTTATCGCGCAACTCGCGATGGAACGTGATGGCAAAACGGTGCGATTCATCGCGAACCTGTTTAATTAGATAGAGCGAAGCAGACCCGGTCGGCAGCACGACGGGAGTCTCGTCCCAAGGCACGAAAACTTCCTCATCGGCCTTTGCCAAGCCACAAACTGGTATATCGAGGCCGAGCGCCTCAAGTTGCTTAATTGCAGCGGTCAATTGCGGCTTGCCGCCATCGACAACGAGCAAATCGGGGCGCGAGCCAAAGCGCTCGTCCGCCATGCGCTCGGGAGCATAGCGACGCCCCAGAACCTCGGACATCGATACGAAGTCGTTCGCCTCGTCCAATTCGGCCTGAATTTTAAAGCGACGATACTGGCCCTTGTCGGCACGACCGTTGGTAAATACCACCATCGAAGCGACGGTAAAGGTGCCGTGCAACGTCGAGATATCGAAGCACTCGATGCGCAACGGCGGCGCAGGCAGCGCCAGCGCGCTTTCGAGCTCCAGGAGCGCCTGATTGGTGCGATCGTCAGCATACCCCGTGCGCATCATGTAGCGCATGAGGGCATGGCGCGCATTTTTGGAAGCCATATCGAGCAGGCGCTGCTTTTCGCCGCGCTGCGGCCTATGGAGATGGCAGGAACGCTCGCGCTTGCCTGCAAGCCACTCCCCCAGCGCCTCCGCATCCTCAAGCTCGACAGAGAGGTTTATCTCAGCTGGAATATCAGCCGTCTCGTCGTAATAGCGCTTAAGAAAGCCCGATTGAAGTTCCTCTTCGTCGACATCCAAACCCTTATCGAGAATAAAC
>CAJMOL010000115.1 GCA_905215095.1 uncultured bacterium
GACGGAAAGCACATTAAGTGCTTTCCTTTGCGTGCGGAACTCGCGACAAACTTAAACAGCGGGCCGCCCGGACCGGGAATCCGACGTGCTCGTCGGGGCAACGTTCCCTACCAAAAAGGGACAGGTTTATTTTGGTCGGTTTTATCTGGGAAAACGCCACTCTTCACGGTGATCCACATCCATTTGCCACGTTCTTCCGAGAATCAGACGAATAACTTCCAATCCACTCGTCCATATAACGCTAAAAAGGCCGCTTCCCCTCTTGGGAAGCGGCCCAGACCTTACGAATAGACGATGGTAAAGGGTACTTCTGTTTCGGTCTCTCCTGTTGATGTGTACCTCGTGCCCTCAAGGGTTACCGAGACCACCTGATCGACATTGATCAGTTTTGTCGGCACCGAGATGTTCTCTCCGCTATTGCGCGTCAGCGAGACATAGAAATTGTACGCGCCCGCAGCATCGTCTTCGAAAATCTGCTCCGATCCATCCTTGTAGGTAACGGTCAACTTTTTCGTGACTGCGTCAATGCCCAGATCATCGATGTGCGTCTGGATGGAAAACGGGCTGATCTCGAGAGGCGAGTCATCGGAGCGGAGTTCCTTTGTATCGACGTACGCTCCGACGCTAAACTCGGGCGTCGATGCCTCGAACGGCTTCGCATCCTCGCCTTCGCCCTCTGTCCAGGAGATATTCCAAGTGACAGCGCGTCGTAAATCTCGATCGCGATTCCAAGATGCAAAGTACATCGTGCCGTTAATGACCGTGTCGCTTGATGTGTCTTTATCAATTGTGCAGCGTGTGTCAGCCCATTCCTCGCCGAAGTTCATGCTGGGCGTGCCGATGCCTTGTTCTTCTTCACCATAGAGAACAAGTTCGCCCGTCTCTGCTGCCGGCTTGTAGTAGTTAACGCCATTTGGATTGGACAACGTAAACGTCACGGCTCCGCAGCCGTTTTGGTCAATAGCCATCTCATGGATATCGAGCGTATAGCCGTTGCCCTCGACGGACAGATTAACCTCCTGGACTGCACCCTCCAGGCTTTGGGGCGCGATGCCGTCACCAAACTCTCTGGTGTAGGTGTATTTAGTCCCCGATGAGCCACCGTTGGTCCAGGTGATGGAATCCCCGTTGCCGTGGTTTCCCCAGGCTGAGGCAAAATATCTGGAATTGACGACGGCGTAGGCGACCCCTCCGGTCGCCAGCACTCCGACAAGACATCCAACAACGGCAACATACAGAGGCTTCGCGTGACCCTTTCGACGAAGCGGCTCGCCAGCGGCAGCATAAAGCACACGGTCGGCAAGATCGCTATCGGCTTGGATGGACTCGAAGGCCTGCTTGATTTGATTGGATTTCACGGTCGCCCTCCTCTAGGATGAATTTGAGCTTCGATCGACCGCGAGCTAAACGCGTTCGAACGGTCGCGGCTGGTACATGCAACAACTCGGCAATCTCTGAGGTCGAAAAGCCCAGATAGTAATAGAGCACGATGGGAACGCGGAATCGCTCCGGAAGTCGCATAACGTCTGACAGGACCGCCTTGGTCTCATCCTGCGCTGTCGAAAGCGACTCGGCCAGGTTCTCAATATCCTCCACACGCCTCCATGGCTTTCGAAAGAGCGATTTACATTCATTGATCGTGACCCGGATAAGCCAGCGGCGAAGATGCTCCCAACTCTCAAAATGTCCATCGCTTTTAAGCAGCTTAAGAAAGACATCCTGGGCAACATCGTCGGCGTCGGCACAATCGCGCAGGTACGTCAATGCGATCCGAAACACGACATCCCGGTGATCTTCGACCGCCTGTCTAAATGCTTGTTCTTCCATAATCACCTCCCGGTGACGTTAATGATTCTTGCTGAGGCCCTCACCATAGATACGCTTTGACCGAACGAAATGTTTCAAATTCAAGCAGGAATAACCTACCAAAAAAAACTCTGCCCCTTATTGGCAAGGGATCGACGGAACGCAACAGGTTGAGCATACGCAAGCGAGCGGCCCCCAGAGCGTACAAGGTGGCATGAAAAAGGCAGGGCATTGACCTTCTGGTCATGCCCTGCCTTTTGAATGACAAATTGTCGCTCTGGGCGGCGCGCAGCGTCGAGCCGTTACGCGGGCTGGTAAGCCCGCGTAACTCTAGTAGTTGGCTTCGTAGCCGTTGCCGTCGCCGGTGGGCTCTTCGTAGTAGTCCGAATCGCTCGAATCAGTCGAATCGTCCGAATCGTCAGAGCTAACCGATGAGGTTGCGGTGCCGTTGGCGTAATCATCGGACGTGTTGTTGTTCAGGTCGCCGATCGTAGAGCTGGAGCCATCGGACTGGCCCATGGTATTGGGGCCCTTGGGATCCTTACCAGCGTCGACGCGCTCCATCATTTCCTTAAGCTCGTCCTCGTAGACAAAGACGTAGCTCACGCCATCAATCATGGTGCTGGCATCGGCATACGAAGGCAAGTTGGCCGAATAGATGCCGTCAACATCCATGCCGCGCATGGCATTGACCGTAGAGACGATATCCTGAACGCTCATATCGGTTACGAGCATGTCGGACAGCGAGTTGACCAGATCAAAGATCTTGGTGGCATCAAAGTTGTTGAGGATCTGGTTGGCGAGGGCGCCGAGCACCTGACGCTGGTGGCGCATGCGTGTGTAGTCGCCATCGGCATAGATGTAGCGGCAACGGGCATAGGTAAGGGCGGTCGCGCCATCCATGTGCTGCTGACCGGCGGTGATCTTAATGTCGAGATGCTCGGGGTCGTCGACATCGTCGGTTGCGTTAATGTCGATGCCGCCGACCGAATCAATAAGCGACTGCATGCCGTCGAAGCTGACCTCGGCATAGTGCGAAATCTGGACACCGCACAGCTCGTTGACCGCCTGGACCATGGCTTCGGCGCCGCCGTAGGTATGGCAGGCGTTGATCTTCATGGTCGAGCCGTTGTAGACGACCTTGGTATCGCGCGGAATGGAGATGAGCGTCGCCTGCTTTTGCGTGGGGTCGATACGCGCCAGGATAATCGAGTCGGCGCGGTATGTATCCTCGCCCGGGCGACCGTCAGTGCCAAGGAGTAGCACGTAGAACGGGTCCTTTGCCTCGTCGGTATCAACCAGGATCTGGCGCAGGTTGTCGGTAATGACGTTGGAATCGCCGAGCTTGCCCATAATGGTGGCAAACCACAGGCCGGCGGCAGTCGTAGCGCTCAACAGCACACCGAGCACAGCAATGAGCGCGACGCGGCGAACCGTATGACCGCGACGACGCTGACGGGCGCGCTCGGAATAGCGGGCAACGTTATCGCGGCTATAGATTTTTGCCTGAGCGCCGGTCGAAGGTCTTCGAGATTCCGTAATGGGCTTTTTCTTAAACATAGGCAACCTGCATTAGTAGATGACGGGATCGGGAACAGTGGCGTGCTCGACATGAGCACCAAGCGCCTGCAGCTTTTCAACAAACTGTTCGTAGCCGCGCTTAATGTGATGGATGGCCGAGACCTCGGTCGTGCCGTCGGCAATTAGGCCGGCGACGACGAGTGCCGCGCCACCACGAAGATCCGGTGAGGTTACCTGAGCGCCGGAGAAGCCCTTGACGCCGTGAATCATGGCGTGGTGGCTCTCGATGCGAATATCGGCGCCCATGCGCACCAGCTCGGATGCAAACATAAAGCGATTCTCGAAGATATTCTCGGTGATAACGGAGCTGCCGTCGGCCAGGGCGGAGAGCACCATGATCTGCGCCTGCATGTCCGTGGGGAAACCGGGGAACGGGAGCGTCTGGATATCGACCGGCTTGATGTGCTCGACGCGATTCACGTGGACGCCATCCTCGATGCGTTCGCAATCGATGCCCATGAGCTCCATCTTCTTGAGCACCATTCCCAAGTGGATGGGGCAAAAGCCCGTGACGTCGACACCGCGGTCGTCTGCCATCAACGCACCGGCAACGATAAAGGTACCGGCCTCGATGCGGTCGCCCACCACGCGATGGGTAACGGGATGGAGCTCTTCCACGCCTTCGATAGTCACGACGGGCGTACCCGCGCCGACAATCTTGGCGCCCATCTCGTTGAGCATGTTAGCGAGATCGACGATCTCGGGCTCGCGGGCGGCATTATCGATAACCGTGGTACCCTGCGCGCGCACGGAGGCCATGATGAGGTTCTCGGTCGCACCGACGCTGGCGAACTCGAGCGTGACGGTGGTACCGTGCAGGCCCTGGGGCGCGTTGGCGTTGATATAGCCGTGGGCGGTATCGAACTCAACGCCCAAGGCCTCAAGACCCAAGATATGCATATCGATCTTGCGAGCACCCAGGTTGCAGCCGCCGGGCATGGCGATCTTGGCGCGATGGAAACGGCCCAGCAGGGGTCCCATCACGGCAGTGGAAGCGCGCATCTTGGCAACGAGCTCATAGGGAGCCTCCCAGGAATCGACCTGAGAGGTATCAATCTCGAGCGTGTGCTCGTCGAGAACATCGATCGTGGCGCCCATACCCTTGAGCACCTTGCCCATCACGTGGACATCGGAAATATCAGGCACGTTCTGCAGCGTCGTCTTGCCCGGCGCCAGAAGCGTTGCCGCCATAAGTTTGAGCGCGGAGTTCTTGGCACCCGAAACAGGCACGGAACCTCCGATGGCGTGGCCACCCTCAACGCGGATAATATCCAAGGTCTACCCTTTCAAAAAGCATGCCCGGGGTGGCTGAGCCATCCCGGGCATGATGTGTTCGCAAATGGTCGAACGCTAAAACGTCTGACTATTGGGCAAGCTTGAGCTTACACCATGCGATTTCATTATAGAGGTAGGCGCGGCGTGCATCATCCTCCGACAAATTACCCAGCTTCTCTTCAAAACCTTGAATATCAGCTTTAACCTTGTCGGCGTGGACGGTCGCCAAATCGCAAGCGCGCTCGGCGAGGACGGTCACGACATCGTCCGCAACCTGGGCATAGCCGCCGGCCACGGCAAACGTGTGGTCGACAGTGCCCATGGCCTTATCGGAAACGCGAACGTAACCGCGGTCGATCGTGCAGATCTCGCTGGAGTGAGCAGGCAGAACGCCAAACTCGCCATCCGTGGACGGAATCGACACAAACGCAGCGTCGCCCTCATAGGCGCAGCTCACGGGGCACACGATGCGGATACGCATAACCTACTTCTCCCCCATCTTGCGGGCGCGCTCGCGCACGTCCTCAATCGTGGAAGCATAGCGGAATGCCTGCTCGGGCAGGTCATCGGCCTTGCCGTCGACAATCTCGGCGAAGGAGCGGACGGTATCCTCGACGCGAACGTAGACACCGGGGTTGCCGGTGAACTTCTCGGCGACGTGGAAGGACTGGGAGAGGAACTGCTGGATCTTACGGGCACGGTTGACCGTAAGGCGCTGCTCCTCGGACAGCTCGTCCATACCCAGAATGGCGATGATGTCCTGAAGGTCGGAGTACTCCTGCAGGAGCTCCTGGACCTTGACGGCGACACGGTAGTGCTCCTCGCCGACGATCGAGGGATCGAGAGCGTCGGAGGAAGACGCGAGCGGGTCGATAGCCGGGAACAGGCCGAGCGACGAAATGCTACGCGAAAGAACCGTGGTGGCGTCGAGGTGCGTAAACGTCGTGGCAGGCGCCGGGTCGGTCAGGTCGTCTGCAGGGACGTAGACAGCCTGGACGGAGGTAATGGAACCCGTCTTGGTCGAGGTAATGCGCTCCTGGAGGTCGCCCATCTCGGTAGCCAGCGTAGGCTGGTAGCCGACGGCGGAGGGCATACGGCCCAGCAGAGCCGACACCTCAGAGC
>CAJMOL010000116.1 GCA_905215095.1 uncultured bacterium
AGGAAGCGCCATACGAGAATCCACCCTTCATCAAACAACGGTTGGTGCAAAGTAACCTGACCCCCTGCACCAACTTGTGCATTGGGGACAGGTTACTTTGCACCATAGCAAAAAGGGGCAAAGCCATCTGTTGGCTTTGCCCCTTCCTTAGCTTGATTTACTCATCCATGAGATAGTAGTGGCCCAGCGCGTCGGCACCCAGGATGGCGTTGGCGACCATCTCGGGCGTCACCTCAAAAGGCATGTTGCACATGGTGTCATCGGGTGCGCAGGCGGCCTCGGCAACAATCATGGCCTGCTCGCGCGTAAGCTCGGCAACGCCAAGTTCCTTCATCGTGACCGGCAGGCCAAGCTCAATGCAGAAGCCCAAGACTTCCTCGAGCTTCTCGGTCGGAGCATCCTCGAGTACCAGCTGGACGATGGTGCCAAAGGCGACCTTCTCGCCGTGATACATGCCATGGCACTCGGGCAGCATCGTCAGGCCATTGTGGATGGCATGAGCAGCAGCAAGGCCCGAGCTCTCAAAGCCAATGCCCGAAAGCAGCGTATTGGCCTCGATGATGTGCTCGACGGCAGGCGTGAGCGCGCCCTTCTCCAACGCGACCTTGGCCTTGACGCCATCGGCCATGAGCGTCTCGTAGCAGAGCTTGGCGAGCGCCAGGCCGGCCATTCCGCCCTTACCGCCGGCGCAAGTGCCGCCGTCGGCATCGTGCGTCGCTTGGGCCTCAAAGTAGGTTGCGAGCGCATCGCCCATACCGGAAACCGTCAGGCGCACCGGGCTCGCCGCGATAACCGTCGTGTCCATAAGGACGATATTGGGGTTTGCTTTAAGGAAGAGGTACTTGTCGAACTGGCCGTCATCGGTATAGAGCACCGAGAGCGCCGAACACGGGGCATCGGTCGAAGCAATGGTGGGGCAAATGATAACCGGGGACTCCAGGTAATAGGCGACGGCCTTCGCGGTGTCGAGGATCTTGCCGCCACCGACGCCGACGATGATGTCGCAGCCGTTGTCGCGAGCGAGCGCAACCAGGCGATCGACCTCGCCCTTAGAGCACTCACCGTTAAAGTCCTCAAACAGCAGCTCGGCCTTAGCCTCGGCAAAACCGCCCTCGATCTTGGCACCGACGCGCTTCTTGCCCGAAGGCGTCACGATGACGAGGGCCTTAGCGCCGAGCGGCTCGACATAGGAACCGAGCTTGGCGAGCTCGTCCGGACCCTGGATGTACTTGCTGGGGCTATTGAAAATTGCAGCCATAACTATCCCATTCTCTAAAAAAAGAAAGGGGCTCCGTACGGATACGTGCGGAGCCCCTCGTTACGATAACAAGAGTCGATTAGAAATCGATGTCGGTGTCGTAGTAGCAGGCCTTGAGGATCTTCTCGAAGTCGGCAGCCTTGGTCTCACGCGGGTTCTCGGGCGTGCAGGCGTCCTGCTCGGCGTTCGCGGCGATCTCGGGCAGCTTGGCGAGGAACTCCTCCTCGGAAACCATCTGCGGGTTCTCGGCGTCGACCTTCACGCCGCCATTCGCGTAATCCTTGATGGACTGCGGAATGTTGAGCTGGTCGTTGAGGTCGCGGATCTTCTGGACGAGCGCGGCGATGAGCTCCTCGTTGGTCTCGCCGGGAAGGTGCAGGATCTCCTTGGCCACGTAAGCGTAACGCTCGGCAGCACGCGGGTCCTTGGAGTTCCACTGGATGACCTTGCCCAGGTACATGGCGTTAGCAGCACCGTGGATGATGTGGCCGTTCTCGAAGGCAGCACCGGTCTTGTGAGCCATGGAGTGAACGATGCCAAGCAGGCCCGAGGAGAAGGCGATACCGGCGATGCACTGAGCCTCGTGCATGTGCTGACGGGCCTCATGGTCGCCAGCATAGGATTTGGGCAGCCACTCGACGATCTCGCGGATGCCGTGCAGAGCGTTGGCGTCGGTGAACATAGAGGCGCAGGTGGAAACGTAGGCCTCCATGCAGTGGGTCAGAGCATCCATGCCGGTGTGAGCGCACAGCTTGGCGGGCATGGTGTAGGTGAGCTCGGGGTCGACGATGGCGACATCAGGGGTGATGTTGAAGTCGGCCAGCGGGTACTTGATGCCCTTGGCGTAGTCGGTAATGACGGAGAAGGCAGTGACCTCGGTAGCGGTACCGGAGGTAGAGGAGATGGCGCAGAAGTGAGCCTTCTGACGCAGCTCAGGGAAGCTGAACGGCTGGATGATGTTATCGAAGGACTCCTCGGGATACTCGTAGAAGACCCACATGGCCTTAGCGGCATCGATGGGCGAGCCGCCGCCGATGGCGATAATCCAGTCGGGCTCGAACTCGCGCATGGCCTCGGCGCCCTTCATGACCGTCTCGATGGACGGATCGGACTCGACGCCCTCGAACAGCTTGACCTCGAAGCCGCCCTCTTTGAGGTCGGCCTCAACGTCCTGCAGGAACCCGCCGCGGCGCATAGAGCTGCCGCCAGAAACGATGATGGCCTTCTTGCCCTTGAGGTTCTTCACCTCGTGGCGAGCGCCCTCACCAAAGTACAGATCGCGAGGATTGGTAAAACGTCCCATACTGTGCCTCCTAAACAAGCCCCTCTTAGACTTGCGTATATAACGGAGCACCCGATTGGCTCCGTTAGGACCGTTTTGCGCGTTGCCGGCGATGACAATGCGCGATGTCTAAACGTCTCAATGCTCAGACAAACACTATTTTACCGTTCTGGTTGGTCAGTTATTCACCTAAAGCCAACAATGATGAAACGTTTTTTCTATCCCTGAAGACCCTTATGGGGCATTCATACTCCCAAGCTGGGCAAACGTTTTATCAAGGTTGACCACATATCCCGGGCAGGACGGTGCCCCTCCAAAATGTGCCCCGTTCGCCGCCAAAAATCGACCGTTTGCGGCACCGTGATACCACTCGGCCGTCCAAGGTGCCGACATTTGTGCGACATCCGTCTGACATCCGTCTTCGTGGTGCAAAGGTGCATGTCCAAGTGCGGCACCCCCGGTGTGCCACATGCGGGTAAACTAGAACCTTATATAGAAACATTTGAACCCTAACCGCAGCAAAGGAGGCCCCATGGCATTCGATCCCATTCAAGAGGATTGCCATCGCCTCGTTCTTGAGGCCTTGCGCCGCGACAATATCCCGCTCACCGACGGTGCCGCCGTAGAGCGTCTGATGGAACAATTCACCCGCAACCCCGCACCGCTCATCGTGCACGACCGCGACCGCGCCGGGCACCTCATTGCCAAGGTGGTCGAGGCTGTCGACTACCGCATTCCCTTTATCCCTGACGATACCCAGGCAGAGCAAGAAGAGGCCACTGCCGAGAACATGCTTCGCGAGGCAACCGAGCTCGATCCGGCCAACTGGGACGCTCAGCGCATGCTGACCGCCCTCACCGCCAACTCCAACGAGGAGTACGTACAGTATCTGGTGTCCAAGTGCGACGAGGTGGAGCGCGACCTGGCACTCAAGATCGCCTCGGCGCAGGACCCCTACGAGCGCGAGGCCGCTGGCGACCTTATGCGCCGTCCCTACCTGCGCTGGCTTGCCGCCCTTGCGTCACGCGCCCTCATTAGCGGCCGCTATCGCATGTCGCTCGAAGCCGCAAATCGCAGCCTCGACTTTGCCCCCAACGATCCTGCCGGCGTCCGCCACACCGCGATGCTCGCCATGGCAAAGCTCGAATACCCCGCCGAGGAGCTCAAGCGCTTTCGCTCTGCCCACTCCGTCCCCTATCTTGCCAACACGCCGCTGCGCCGTCGTCCCAAGGACGCGGAGCGCGACTTGGACCCGTGGACGCTCATCGCGCTGATGAGCGCTGCCTGGCGCGAGCTGGACTACGAGGGCGCCGAGCACTATTTGCGCATCCTTGCGCGCTCGTGTCCGCACGCAGCCGAGGCACTCTACTTCCAAACCGAGTTTCCCGATGGCGTCTATGCCCGCGTCAACGTGGGTGTGGGCTCCACCGACGAACTTGTCCTTGCGCTGTCCGAGGCGACGCCGGTACTGCAGGAGGGCTTGGGCGCCCCCGACAACGCCAGCTTTGCCGCCTGGGTCGCCACCAACGATATCGTGCGTTCCCAGATCGACGAGCGCATCCTGCGGGCGGCCGAGCAGGGCTTGCCGTTTAAGGGAGGAGACCTCTAATGGATCCGAGCGTCTACATCCCCGCCTACCTGGAGCGCACCTATCTGGCGTCGCACCCCGAACTCACCGATGCAGCACGCGAGCTTGTCCATAACGACGTGAGCGTCAACCCTCATAAGTATGCGCAGACCGAGCATGCCCAGGCGCTGCTGTCCTATGCCGGCGTTCACCGCCACCTGCTCGACGAACTCCATCGCATCGAGGACATGGGCAGCGACGAGGAGTTTGAGCAGACGCGCAACCGCCTGTTCGACGATATGCGCGATGAACTGCTCAAGATCGTCCGCGTCGACGCGCTGGCCGTCGATGCCCAGCTGCTCGCCATCATTTTAGCGGACACGCCCGTCGACGCCTGCCTGGGCGACCTGATGAAACTCGAGGCGACCACGACCGATTACCTGCAGCAAAGCGTGCCCGGGTTCGACATGGAGGCCCCGCACTACTGGGCCAACAAGGTGCTGGCAAACGGCGTGACGGCGGCCGATCTCACCGTAAGCGAGCCGGCTCTTATCGGGTGGCTTCACACGCTCGAGGCCATCTCGCAGCTGTGCATGGCGAGCGCTCGCTACCGTGCTGCCGCCAACTATTCTCGCCGTGTTCTTAAGGCGGAAGGCTATCCCACCCGAGCTGCAGGCACCGTGCTACTCGCCCTCGCTCGCCTGGAAGACGAGGACGGCTTTTTTGCCCTGGCCCATCAGCTCGAGGAGCAGATGGGGGCCGATGCCCTCGAGAACTCCCCTTGGTACCTACTCGCCCGCACGATCTTGCTGTTCAAAACGAACAAGATGCGCCCGGCGACACGCGCGCTGCGCGAGTTTGCCAACCGCTGCGAGGGCGGCGCGTTCTTTTTGCTGAACCCCATGTATCAGACGCCGTACCTTCCCTGCCGGCCCGAACCGCACGACCCCTGGGACCTTTCGCATCAGGCAGTTTGGGAGGCCGACGGCATCATCTCGGATACTCCCGACTTTGCCCCCTGGGCCAATGCCTGCGAAGACGTGTCGCAGCTTGCCCAGGAATTTGCGCGCCGCTACGGTTTTTAGTGACGCACTCGACCCGACCATGTCGTTTACGTTAGGAACGGTTTCATGAACCTCCGCTCATCTCTTGCCTGCACCTCGAGCGATATCGCCCGCTGGGTGCTGCGCTCCGTCCTTAAGCGCCAGGGCGGCGTACTCCCCGGCCGCATCGCCATGAAGATCGACCCCGATCTGCTAAGCGACCTCGCGGGCCTTGTCGACCGCAGCGTGGTAATCACCGGCACCAACGGCAAGACCACCACCTCCAACCTCATCGCCGACGCCGTTGCCGCCAGTGGCGCCACCGTGGTATGCAACCGTGCCGGAAACAACATGGAGCCGGGCGTGGTGGGCGCGTTGCTCGAGGCGCGCGGCAACCTCAAGCGAACCGCCAGCGGCAAGCGCGTAGGTGTCTTTGAGTGCGACGAGCTCTACACGGTGCGCGTCCTGCCCAAGCTCAAGCCGACCTACTTTGTGCTGCTCAACCTGTTCCGCGACCAGCTGGACCGCTACGGCGAGATCGACCACACCCAGGACGTCATCGCCCGCGCGCTGGAGCTTTCGCCGGCAACGACACTCATCTACAACGCCGACGATCCGCTGT
>CAJMOL010000117.1 GCA_905215095.1 uncultured bacterium
CATGGATGACCGCCCGCAACAAGTGGCTGCTGGCGCACCCGGAATCCAGTGAAGCAAAGTCCGGCGCACACATCGGCCTGACCGGTAAAAACATCGATATTTCTGAAGATTGATCAGGAGGTACAGATCATGTTTGAAAACATCCCCAATGTAAAGCTCGGCCTCATTGCCGTCAACGGCCTGGTTTTCCTGCGTCTGACCGAGGCGCTGGCGCAGCTTGGTCCCTCGCTGCCGGCGGGGCTCAAGATCGCGACGTTTGACGACTACCCCTGGAACCATGTGCTCTTTGGCGGCGTGACCACGGCCGCGCAAGACACCCTCACCATCGCCGAGCGCGTAGTCGAGCGCCTCTCCGAGCGCATCGACGTCGTTACCACCACCGTGGGCGAGGCCGCAAAGCTGGCGCCCAAACGCATCGAGATCCCCGGCCACATCGAACACCGCGCTTCGACCTCGCGCTAGTCTGTGTGATAATATATAGACAATGTCATACAGGAGGTATCCATGGCTGCGTCTGTGCTGAGTGTGCGAGTGGACTCGTCAATTAAAGATTCATTTGCCGAGCTGTGCGAAGAACTTGGCATGACTTCGTCTGTTGCGGTCAATATGTTTATGAGACAGATGCTGCGCGAGCGTTCGCTGCCGTTTGTTCCTTCACTTGGTAAAAACTCTGCGAGCGAAAACGTCGCCGCAGACATTTTGGATATTGCTCAGATTGAGTCCGCCATCCGCGAGGCGGCCAGCCCGATTCCCGCCATCAAAACCGTGATTCTTTTTGGTTCGTATGCCCGTGGCGAGGCGCGTGTCGATAGTGATATCGACTTGCGTCTCGAAGTCGATCGCGAGCAGGGCTTTGGTCTTTTTGCGCTGTCGGCATTTGGTGAGGCGGTGCGCAAAGAAACCGGGAGGCAGGTTGATCTCGTCTCTAGTGATCATCTTGATGACGATCTTGCCGCGGTAATCGAGCGCGAAGGAGTGATCCTTTATGATCGCGCGTAAGTCAGACGGTCTCCGCGCCCAAGAGGTTTTGGAGGCCATCTCCGAAACGAACGAGCGCATCAAGGCTTTTGATATCACCGAGGACCAGTTTCTGCATGCGAATGACGTGCGGACGAGGGCGTTGGCGGACTCCCTTTTGATGTGTGCGCTTAGGGTGACGGAAGAAGCGGGCAAGTTGTCGGAACGCTCGCAGCGGCTTCATCCCGAAATTGAGTGGCGCGGAATTATCGGCATGAGAAATTATCTTGCGCATGATTACGGCAATGTCGACCGCTCGGTTGTCTGGGATGCAGTGACGATGGAGTTCCCTGCGCTGGAACGAGCCTGTAGGCAAATTGTCTCCGAATCCGAACGATAGCTACTTGTCATATCTGCCTGTTCGCGCACGTTTTTTGAGCGCTTGATACGCTTTAACCCTGCGGAAACATTTTTCTGCGATAGTATCTGCGATATAGACCAGTCGAAACCCGCCCGAAAGAAAGGGGAGCGACATGAACCAGCAGAACATCGATTACGTACTCCGCTCCGTAGAGCAGCGTGATATCCGCTTTGTGCGTCTGTGGTTTGTCGACATTCTCGGCCGCCTCAAGAACTTTGCCATTAGCCCCGAGGACCTCGAGGTCGCTTTTGAGGAGGGTATTGGCTTTGACGGCTCTGCCATCGAGGGCTTTGCCACGCCCGAGGAAGCCGACATGCTCGCATTCCCCGATGCTTCGACCTTCCAGATTCTGCCGTGGCGCCCGAGCCATAACGGCGTCGCCCGCGTGTTCTGCGACGTGTGCACTCCCGATCGCAAGCCGTTTGCCGGCGACCCACGCGATGCGTTGCGCCGTATGTTCTATAAGGCCGAGAAGGCCGGCTACCTGCTCAACGTGGGTGCCGAGCTGGAGTACTACTACTTCCCCGACGAGCACACCCCCGAGCCGCTCGACAACGTGGGCTACTTCGATCTTTCGGTGAGCGATGCCGCTCGCGACCTGCGTCGCAACACGGTCCTCACGCTGGAGAAGATGTCCGTGCCCGTGGAGTATACCTTCCACGCCGCCGGCCGCTCGCAGCACGGCATGAGCCTGCGCCACGCCGAGGCTCTGAGCATGTCCGACGCCATCACCACGGCCAAACTCATCATTAAGCAGCAGGCCTACGAGAGCGGTTGCCACGCCTCCTTTATGCCCAAGCCGTTGGCGGGCGAGGACGGTAGCGCCATGTTTTTGCATCAGTCGCTGTTCGACCACGACGGCAACAACGTCTTTTGGGGCGAGGATGACGAGAAGTACCACCTCTCCGATATCGCCAAGCACTACATGGCCGGCATCCTGGCGCACGCGCGCGAGATCAGCGCCATCACCAACCCCACGGTCAACTCGTACAAGCGCATCACCACGGGCGGCGACTCCGTGCCGCAGTACGCCACGTGGGGCCTGCGCAACCGCGCGAGTATGGTCCGCATTCCGGTCTACAAGCCCGGCAAGCAGCTGTCCACGCGCATCGAGCTTCGCAGCCCCGACCCCATGGCCAACCCGTACCTGGTCAACGCCGTCACGCTGGCGGCTGGTCTGGACGGCATCGAGCGCAAGCTGGAGCTCCCGCCCGAGGCAACGGCTGAGACGCTCAAGCTTACCGACCGTCAGATGGTCGAGGCCGGCTACACGCCGCTGCCGCGTTCGCTCAAAGAGGCGCTCGACGTGTTTGAGGACTCGCAGTTTATGAAGGATGCCCTCGGCGAGCACATCCACAGCTTCTTCCTCAAAAAGAAGCGCGACGAGTGGCATAAGTTTGAGTCTACGATCACCGAGTGGGAGATCAAGCACTACCTGGCGAACTCCTAATCGCGCTGGCTTGTTCCAGTACGATTGAGCTCATTTCTTTGGAGGCCGATATGTCCGAAAAGAGTGCCCTGTTCATGGCGCGCACGACGCGCTTCCACGAGTTTGCCCGCAGCTTGACGACCACCCTGGGTGTCGAGGTGAGCCTGGCAACCCCCGATTCGCCGACTGCAGCGCACGACTTTGACCTGCTGATTCTCGATTCCGATGGCATCCGCAGCGACCGCATCGATCAGATTGCCAAATGGCTCGACGACCGCGGCGGCGTCCCCATGTTGGTGATCGTCGACGATGAGGCGCTCGGCACCCTGCGCCTGCCCAATCACGCGCATGCCGACTTTGTGTGCCCCACGGCGACGCCCAACGAGCTCAAGGCTCGCGCGCAGCGCTTGATGGGCGAGGAGGAGACCGTTACCGCCGACGATGTGCTCAACATCGATAACCTCGAGATCAACCTGGCTACCTACCAGGTGACGCTCGATGGCGAGCCCATCGACCTGACGCTGATGGAGTACTCGCTGCTGAGCTTTTTGGCGACGCACCCCAACCGCGCCTACAGCCGCGAGGTGCTGCTGCACCGCGTATGGGGCTTTGAGTACTGCGGCGGCACGCGCACCGTCGACGTGCACATTCGACGCATCCGCTCCAAGGTGGGTCCGCAGATCGCGGCGCACATCACCACCGTCCGCGGCGTGGGCTATCTGTTTAAGGACTAGATTTCCACCACAAAGGGGACAGGCACTTTTGTGGTGGTTTTGACGCAGGTACGGATTCCTTTCGGGTCTGCGGCAGAACTTAAGCCTTCCTAAAAGATTGCGTTCTCATACACGTACGCCCGCATATTGGGGTACAACTCATCGTGAACAATGATGGCCCGCCACGTGTTTGGCGGGCCTTTGGTTATTTGACGAAAGGATTGCAGCTATGAGCGAGAACGATTCCCAGCGTCCCCAGGATGCGGGCAACGCCGGCGAGACCCAGCAGCAGCCGCGCGTGCAGGTGGAGTCGACGCCTGCCGACGGCAACATTCCCTACGTGCAGGCCTACGATACACAGACCGGCCAGCCGCTGGGCGGTCAGCAGGTTGTAAACAAGCACACGGTGGTCAAGACCAAGACCAAAAAGCTGCCGATCTTTATTACGGCGCTTGCCGGCTGCGCCTGCGGAGCCCTGCTGGTCATCGCACTCATTATGAGCGGCACGCTCAATATTGGCGGCGGAAAGAATGCCGTGACGGCGGGCGCTTCGGGTTCGTCGACGCAAAAGATCACGATCGACTCCGAGGACACCACGCTGGCCGAGGCCGTTTCTGCCAAGGCGTTGCCCTCCGTCGTTTCCATCACCGCCACTTCGAGCGGTAGCCAGAATGGCTCGCTTTCGCAGTCTGCCGATGAGTCGGACAGCTCGGGCAGTGTTGGTTCGGGCGTGGTGCTCGATACCGAGGGCCACATCCTCACCAACAACCACGTGGTCGATGGCTACGACCAGTACGTGGTGACCATGGACGACGGCACCACCTATGAGGCCGAGTTCGTGGGCAACGACGCCTCGAGCGACCTGGCCGTCATCAAGCTCAAGGATGCTGACGCCTCCAAGCTCACGCCGATCGAGATCGGTGACTCCTCCAAGCTCAACGTGGGCGAGTGGGTCATGGCGATCGGTTCGCCGTTCGGCAACGAGCAGTCTGTCTCCACGGGTATCGTGTCGGCGCTGTATCGCTCCACGGCCATGAGCTCCACCAGTGGTAACACCATCTACGCCAACATGATCCAGACCGATGCCGCCATCAACCCGGGCAACTCCGGCGGCGCGCTTGTCAACGACAACGGCGAGCTCGTGGGTATCAACTCGCTCATCGAGAGCTACTCGGGCTCCAGCTCGGGCGTGGGCTTTGCTATTCCCGTTAACTACGCCAAGAACATTGCCGACCAGATTATCGACGGTAAGACGCCGGTGCATCCGTACATGGGCGCTACGCTTTCGAGCGTCAATGCGCTCAACGCCCGCACCAACAAGCTGAGTACCGATAGCGGCGCGTATGTGGCGAGCGTTGTCGAGGACGGTCCTGCAGCCAAGGCCGGCATCCAGGAGGGTGATGTCATTACCAAGCTGGGCGACGACGAGATCACGAGCGCCGATGGCCTGATCATCGCACTGCGCAGCCACGAGGTGGGCGAGAAGGTCGAGATCACGCTTATGCGCGGCAAGGAAGAGAAGAAGGTCACCGTCGAGCTGGGCTCCGATGAAGAGCTGCAGAACCAGCAGCAGGACGACAGTTCGACCGACACCGGCAACGGCGGTATTACCGACGAGCAGCTGCGCCAGTACCTGGAGGAGCTGCTAGGCCAGCAGGGCCAGGGTCAAGGTTACGGCCAGGGGTTCTAGCGAGCCGTTTCGCACATACCAATGCCAGAGGGGCTGTCCCACCAACGTGGGACAGCCCCTCTTTTCTTATTGATCCGTTGGGGACGGAGGAAAACGGATCACTTGGGGCTGACAAGAGGCCTGGTTCGTAATGGTCTGGACAGTTAGCTCAGATACGTATAAATCTGGGGCAGCTTGGGATGCGTTTTGAGCAATTTTTGATTGGGATGGGGCTCGAATGGGTGTTTGGAAGGGAGAGCGGGACGTTTACATGGTCTCGAGGAGCCCAAATTAGTTGAAACAGGGGTGTTCGTGCCTGATTCAGCTCTAGGATTTATACGTATCTGAACTAACTGTCCACTCCAGTCTGGCGGCTGCCGATTCGGTGCGGTTCGAGACCGCTATTCGGCCTCATTGCGACCGGTGGTACTCTAGTATCCGTTTGAAATCGAGCGAAGGAGTGCCGCTATGGAGCAATCGAGCCTGTTTGGTGACGGCGTGGACATCGATACCGAAACGCCCGCGAGCGCGGATGCCACCGCACCGGTCGACGCCCGTGCCCAGGCGG
>CAJMOL010000118.1 GCA_905215095.1 uncultured bacterium
TCGGCGTGATCGCGTTTGAGGGATTCCAGCTATTCCGCGGCCCAACCGCATCCGAATCGGCAACGCAGAAAGCAGAGGACGACAACCAGTACCTGGACATCAACACCCTCAAGGGCGACCCCAACAGCTAGGTTGGAACATAGGCGATGCCGCACCCCTGTCTACGTGCAGTTTACACTTTTCCGTGATTTCCACGCGCCCATTTCGACACTTTTCCGGATGTAGGTCAAATAGTTGCCGCGTAATCAAGCGCCGTCTGCACATCATTTCGCAGGCGGTGCTTGATTTCTGTCCGCGCGTGCTGATAGACTCCATCGTGCCCGCAAGGAGCGGGCGCGTTTTATCCAGAGTCGGGGTAGAGAGTTGGCTCCACGATCCCGACGCCAACCGGCCAAGAGGCACGGTGGCCCTGCCAACATCGATGAAAGGAGTCCGTATGGACAATTTCTCTGTGCGCAGTGAGCGCAACTTCCACAACCTGGCAGCCAAGCCAAAACGAATGCATCTTCTGGACAAGCCGAGCGGCTATGCCTCGGCCATGGTCAAGAACAGTCTCTCCTATCAGATGCGCTTTACGGTGCAGGTGCTCGAGGAAGAGCTCTGTGCTGCTGGCAACCCGCATGTGTTGCAGATCAAGCTGCTCGGAGACGACTCGCGTGAGCCGTCCAGCTGGAAGCTCTTTGCCGACGGCACATGCGTTGCGGACGGATCCGGCGCCTTTGCCCGTGAGTGCTTCTCCGAGGGAGCCGAGGTGTTCCTGGACCTGTGTCGCGATGCCGTCGATGCCGCTGAGCTGCATCAGTGGAACCAAAGGGAGTATGAGCTACTGAGTGCGGCGCGCGGGATCGCGATGGCGTAGGCAGACAGATCAGACAGCCCGTCATACTGGTTGACGCTTCGATTCAAACAGCAGGGCGAAGTCGCGCTTACAGCCCCACCATGCCAAACCGAATGGCGTTCTCAAAAGGCCTATCTCCCCTCCGCCTTCAGCCTCAGCAGCAGGTCGCCCAGCTCGGGACACTTGCTGGAAAGGCGCGTCTGGGGTCGCTCGCCTATCCCCCACCGCTGGCGGACTTCCCGAGCGCGCGGACTCACGCGGTACTCCCCGTCCATCGCCTGCTTGAGCAACTTGGCGGTTACGCGCGCATCGGCCAGAGCACTGTGGGCGTGCCCCGTCGACTCGTCAAACTCGATGCCAAACCACGTTGCCGCGTCGCCCAACGAGACGCGCCCGTGGCTGCCAACGTCCATGATCGAGGTGTAAAACGCCTGCAGATCGGCCCAGTCCGTAGGAAATGCGGAAAGGTCGATGTGTTTTGCCTGGCACTCGGTCAAAAGCTGTCGACGATCCGCCCCGCTCCAGCAAACTATCTGGGCGGAGTAGCGACCGATCCAATCGCTGAGCCTTTTGATCACCACATAGAGCGGATCGGCCATCGCGGTGTCCACGGCCGATATCCCCGTAAGCTCGCGGACGGGAAACGCAACGCCTTCGGTAAATTCCGTCTGCACAAACTGCGAGAACTCACCCATAACGTTGCCGTGGTAATCGAGCTTGACGGCGCCGACCTCGATAATCTCGTTGCGCAGTCCACGGCGCTGGCGCTGCTTTGGCACCGGCGCAAACTCAAAGTCCAGCACGATCTGGCGCGCAAAGTTCGTCGCATCGATAGCCGAGATACACGGCGTCTTTTCAGCTGACACGATTATGGCCTTTCTCCGTCAAATGCCGCTTGTTACATAAGCGGCTACATTGCCGTAAGGATAGACGCCCGCGCGGACATAAAAGCGGGGCGCAATGCCACGCGCGTTGCTTGCACGCTATTTGGGTAGTCCCAAAAGAGCATCAGCCCGTTGCGCCATTATAAGCGAACATATATTCGTATTTATGACTGCAGTTTGATAGCCTGGTTATTGTTGACGGCAGTTCCTTGTGCCGGGCAGCGCCCTCCATGCGACGGGAGGTGATGCCCATGACCGATCTAACTGAATTCGTGAAGCTCCTGACCGCTTTGGTCTCGCTCCTCACGGCGCTTATCGGGTTTACCGAGGCACTCAAGCAGCGTACGAAGCAGAAAAAGAGGGGTCGACGCCACTAAGGCATTGACCCCTTAATCGAAGTAACGGCGCTGCCCAGCTATCACCCTTGGGCTGCCGTCGACCTTATTCTACCCACGGCTGCCAGGTTTACCAAATGGATTTTCGGTAAAGGAAGCACGGCACGCCCGCAAAACCACTACGCCCCAAGTGCCGCCATGGGAATCACCGCCACGCCGTCGTCGCGTGTGTAGGCAATGCTCCCCTTTCCAACCACGACCGCCAAAAACGCCGGCGCGGCATTCTGGGCGGCAGGATTGGAGAGCACTTTCCTCTCCAGCGCCTTGAGATTTCTCGCTCCATCGTCTGCTTTCGCATCACTCAGCTTGACCTCGATGGCTCCCCAGCGCCCGTCGTGCTCAACGATCAGATCGACCTCAAGGCCCTTCTCGTCGCGGAAATAATGGACGCTGTTGTCAACGCCGCCGTAGGTTGAAAGGAACACTCGAACGCGGGCCCTCGAGCGCGCGTGCTGACTCGCCGTCTGTCGCGCAAGCTCGTCCGAAAGCCCAAGGTTTGTAGGCCAACCGCCCCTGCAGTACCAGCGGGCGACGTCATCCTGCGAAATTACGCCGTTCTCAATGTAGTTTTTACGCCATTTTTATTGTAGATTTTACGCTTTGCATCATTGGCGCGACGCTCACTCAACCCCCGGATCGCCGAATTAACCGGATTCTGGGACGTGCTTTTCGCCCCAGGCCTCTACCGGAAAATACGTCCCACTCTGAAGCTGGATTCTGGGTCGTAGCTTCCGCTTGAGAGCCGATTCGGAAACGGCATCCCACTCTGAGGCCGAAATCTGGGACACGCTTTCCGCCGGCATTCCACCGACAGCCAACACGACAACAAAAGGGCCCCGTTCCAGCCATTCGAGGACAGGCTTTACCCCCGAGCAGCGTTATCCCGCCCTCACATCTCGGCAAACAAAATCAGCTTGACGTCTCCCCTACTCTCCGCGGCATCCCGACATCCCTGCGTAAAGCCGCTTTTTGAGAAAAGTGCATAGCTTTTTCGTTGCCGTCTAAAGAGCTCGCTTCGGTGCACGAGCTTTTGCAGCACGTCTTCGCCCGCCGGTTCATTGCGCCATTTGCACTCCGCAAACAGCGCAGCGCCCTCGCCATCGTCAACAATCAAGTCGATTTCTTCCTGCGTATGCGTGCGATTATCCGTCCCCCACCAGCGCCCGACGTTCGCCGGAACCACATCGAGTTGGCCCGCCCGCGCGAGTTCGTACACATACTGCCTGCATATAAGCTCAAAGACCGTACCCATGTAATCCGATACGTGCGGCTCAATGCGCTTATACGCCACCTCGGCCATATCGTTTTGAATCAGCCCGATGTTCTGCGGCACAAACTTGTACCAGAACCTAAACATCTGGTCGCTCAGCAGATACACGGCTCGCTTATTGCTCGTCTCGTTTAGGGGCAGCTCGCGCTCGACAATCCCAAGCGACGCCAGCTTATCCACATAGCTCTTTACGTTGCTCGTAGGGATTCCCGTGGAGCTCGCAATCTCCGAGATTCTCGAGCGCCCCTGGGCAATTGCCTGCACGATCGCATCATATTGCTCGGGATTGCGGCACTCTTGCAATAGCAGGTTACTCGGCTCCTCAAAGAGATAGCCCGTAGGAGTAAGAAAAAGACGTTTGATGTTGTCCTTGAGCGGTGCGGCAGGATCGACTTTCTCGATATATGCAGGAATGCCGCCCGTCATGCCATAGCAAACCGCAGCGTCTTCGCGACCCATGCTCTGCCACAAGCCGAGGGTCGTCGTAAAATCGAGCGGCATGATCTTAAACTGTGCCGCACGTCTACCGTATAGTGGGCTCTCGTAGCCCAACACCTGTTCCTCCATAAACGAAAGAGACGAGCCGCATAGAATCAGCATGAGCCTGGTCTCTTTGTACAAGTGGTCGATCTTGTCTTGCAGCAACGAGCTGATCTCGGGATTCGATTGGGCGAGATAGGGATACTCGTCAATCACGACAATCAAACGTTCCGTGCGAGCCATGGTGGCCAATGCATCGAACGCCTCGTCAAAACTACGAAACGACACGCCTGCAGCACCAACCGAACCCGCGAGTATCGCCTGGCTAAAGCCGTGCAGGTTTGCCTCTGCATTGGTGCGACGAGCTTGAAAGTAAATAGCCTTCTTGCCTTGGATGAACTCTGTGATAAGGCGCGTTTTGCCCACACGACGGCGGCCGTAAATCACAGGCATTTCAAAGGAGCCCGTGCCATACAGTCGATTGAGCTCGGACATTTCCGCCGTTCTTCCGATAAACATAGGGCCATCCTTCCTTTACGTTATAGCTAGCTATATTATACCTTCCTATAATATAGCTAGCTATAACGTAATTCGACAAGCGGCGCACGCAAAAGGGTCGGTACACCACCGCACGTGGACCGTTCCGGAAAATGTATCCCGTTCTGGAGCCAAAAACTGGGCCGTAGTTTCCGCAGATACAAGGCGACAGTCCGCCGCCCTTATCACATGCCTTCAAATATGCGATCCAGAAACACAAAACAGCAGATAGAATGCTCTTTTTCAAAAAGTACACGTCCCGAAACTTACCAAGACTTCATATCCAGTTACCGTTCACGGTCGCCAATTACCGCCCACCGATTCAAACAAGAAATATGTCGCCAAAAGCAGGTCATCTACCTGCATGGTTAGATTTTGGTCAACTTTTGGTCAGCTGAGCGGCAAGTTCCAGCTGATACGTTTTTGCTACCCAAAAGGAGGCGGTAGCCCATGGCGCATTGCAACGACCAAATCATCGACCAGCTGTTGAGCCAAGCCGAGCAGGAGGGACGATGCCTTATTCCCCCAAGTGCGGCGATCCGCAAAGCGCTCCTTCGGCGCATCGGCGACATGGTTGTCTCCCCCATGCCGGGACTGTTCGCGCACAAAATGCGCTGGGATGAGCTCAACCGGGCGCAACGCCATTGCGAGATTATCCGCGCCCTTGCGATCATCCATCCCGATTGGACGTTCTGCTCGTTTTCGGCAGCTTGCCTGCTGGGGCTCGAGATCTCGTGGCGACACCTGAACGTCGTGCATGTTTGCAGCTCGACAAAGCCGTCGGCTCGTCCGGGCGCACATATTCAGCGACACCAGATTGAGCCGGCCGGAGCAATACGCAGAGCCGGCATATCGGTAACGCCGCCCATCCAAACGGCCACAGATTGCCTGCTGCAAACTGGTTTTGCCGACGGCATGCCCATTGCCGATTCGGCGATCTCAAAGCTCGGCCTTGCGCCGGAACAGCTGACGGAGGCCGTTGAGCAACGAGCGACTGCCCGCAATGGTCGCGCGATTCGCACCGCCCTCACAACGCTTCGATATGCCGACGCCCGCGCCGAGAGCGGCGGGGAATCGGTCGCCCGAGCCATCATGATCGAGACGGGCTTTGCGCCCGACTGGCTTCAATACGAGCTGACGGACCCCTTCGATTCGGCCAAGCCCATACGAACGGACTTTGCCTGGGAGCGCCAGGCGCGGGAACTCACGCTGGGCGAGCTCGACGGGCTCATCAAATATACCGACCAGACTATGCTGGCCGGACGCACCACCGCCGAGGCGCTCGTTGCCGAACGACAGCGCGAGGCGCATCTATCGCTCTACGGTCACCCCCTGCTGCGCTTTAC
>CAJMOL010000119.1 GCA_905215095.1 uncultured bacterium
GAATATCGAGACACGATATTTGCGAGCCGCAACAAGGACAGGCGACAGCAAACGACCCGCAATCAACCTCTACGCCCGGAAACATATTGTTGTCGATAAGGGCACACGGCAGTTTTCCGTACTTCCCCATCGCAATATCGCCTCGCCAGCTCACACGCGCTCCTCTCTCGCTATCCAAATCAGGAAGAGCATGCACCGGCGGGCGTGCACGAGATTGCATCGCCACGCGATCCGATCAAACAACACGATCGTCAAAGACTGCCAAAGCCAAATACGCTAATACGGCAGAAGCCCCGCCTTTTCACGCTTCTTTTCCGAGCGATCGAACTCAATGCGATGGGCCTCAAGAAACACCGCATTGGGTCGCCACTGACGCTCATTCGGCTGCCTTAGCGTCGCACCTGCAAAGGAAGCGTAGTCGGTCTTATCCAGCAGGTACGATCCGCACAGCCGATATTCGCCGCAAACAGGCTCAAACGAAATCAGATGAGCATCGAATAGAGCATGAAAGTCGCGCCGAAGCAGAATGCCGTTGCTGGCAACCTGCGATTTGGGTCCCGAGTAATTCTCGATATGTGCAGCCTCCAGTGCCTCGTTAACCCCACAACCCGACACCGCGCAGCGACCATCATAGGCGGCAATGAGCTGCTTGCGGAACCATTGCTGCCCCAATCGCTCGCGTCTCAACGCATAGCGAACTTTTTCGTCATCGGTCGCACTCTGTCCGGCAAACTCAATGTCGGCTGACATGTGCTTCAGATAGCTCATGTCGGACGCAAAACGAGGATCAGGCCCGCCTTTATGAACGGGACCATGCAGAACAAACCAGCCGTTTTCGGGCTCAAACCGTTCAACAAACGCAAGGCCGAGCACCTTATAGCCCACCTCGGTTGCAAATATGACTCCAACTGGAACGCCATATTCCATGCAGTTGAGCATTTTCCGGTTATAGTCTTGGTCTCGAGAACCAACGGCGCCTGGCGCTTGAACCGAATACTTAATGACCCACGTACCGTCATCCAAATAGAGCGGAGGCACATCGGTGTAGAAGCTCTTTTTGGAGTTATGGACCGAAAGCGCAAAGATCTTATTGGGATCTTGCTTCACCCGGTTCTGGCCCGGCCAGAAGATCCCTGAATCCCGCGTTACGGGAAAGAAGTCCGCGCCAATTCTCAAACGATACTGATACTGAGGGCTATCTTCCTTGGTGCGATGCGGAAGGCTGGTCCAAACGCCGCCGCGCTGTTCCTCACCCAGAAACCACTCCCATGCCTCAACGTATTCGGAAGGCACGAGACTGCAGGCACGGTCATAGCTTGGTCCATCCATCAACGGAACAGCAAGGTCAATGTCGTTCATCGCCAGCACCTACAACCATACGAACGCGAGTCATGCCCCTCAATAATATGGCCGAGAGTCAATTATTACGAGATCTCATTCCGCGATCGGCACATCGTTGATGCTCTCGGTTTGCCGCTGGCGCGCTCGTACCCCGCTATCCCACTCCCCTGTATACTGATGTAGCACGTGTTTCATCCGGGCTTGTTGGGCCGGGTCGTTCATGGGAGGTTCTTGTGGCTGTTTCGAATCCGCCTAAGGGAAGCGTTTCTTCTTCGTCCATCAAGCCGGTTACGCGCAAGGCCGTGCGCTGCCAGCGCGAGGTCGCCTGGCTTGTCACGCAGGCGGCGGGCAGGCTTGTGGCGACCACGGAGGACGTCAATGCGCCTACGCCGAGCTTTGTGTTAGCGGCGGCGCTGGATTTTGTGCGCCAATTGGAGCTTGCCGCACAGGATGCCAGCGGCCACCTCGACTACCAGAATGTTATGGCGCCTGACCTGCAAACGTTCTGCCACATGGCCAAGTTGCCCGCCGCGCCCAATGCGCTTTCGGACGCAGGCTACATGTTTACGCTTTCGGGCGCGGACCTTATCCGCGATATCTACGCATACTGCAGCGAGCTCACCGAGCGCCACGTCTTTGACGCGGCAGAAATCAAACCGGGATATGCCATCAAGCTGGTTCTTAGGCTGTTCTTGATGGATGGGTTCGGGACTATGCCAGCGTAAGCCGGATTTTTAACTTCGCCGTCGACTGGGCAACAACCGCCTTACCTTAGCGGGCGCCAATCGAGAGTCGATTATTGGGTCACCTCGTCCGCTGGCGCATTTATTCCGCACGCTCCGACAGTCGATACTTGCGGTTGCGACTCGTCGCCGGCGCTGTAGGCTCAAGCTCGCCTTGAGCAATGAGTGTGTTGACGCGCGACCTAACCTGGGAAATTGTGAGCCCTGTGTGCTCCGCCAACTCGCGCGTACCCAGCTCACCGCAACGCTTAAGTGCCGCCACAATTAAGTCACCGCCGTGGTCGACCGGCTCGACCTTTGAGCGATAGAGAACCACTTTGAACCGATCGAATCCCGGGCAGAACAGGGGCTCGGCCAGACCATGCGCGCGCATGGCATCGATCATCATCGGGATGCCCAAGCCATTGCCCTCAGCCGGCGAACCTACGCCATCCGGCAGCGGGACAATCGACATGAGCTTCGCAAGCGTCGCGTTACGGCATCGGGAGCTGCCGTCAAACAAGTTCTCGCGAGTCTTTCCTCCGTATAGGCCGCCGGGGTTCGTCACTTCGATACGGTCATCAAAGACGTCAACAGCGACCGACTGCCCACAGAACCGATCTCCGTATTCTCGGTGGATTACGGCGTTGGCGATTGCCTCGCGCAGGACCTCCTCGGGAATCTCCAGCGAGTCGACACGCGAGACGCCTTGGACGGTCGAGATGCGGCGCAGGTTTTTGGCAACAGCTGCGACGGCATCCGAAATCATCTCGCCTAGGGTGCCCTCGCAGACTGTGCGGTCCATAAATCTTAGCGGTCCCGCAGCGCCCTTTTGAGTTCCCGCATGGACAGCCACATCAATGAAGAGCTTGGGATAGAACTGCTGAGGGTAAACGCCCGCGGCAAGGAGGCCGGCCTTGGTAACATTGCCCTGGAAGTCGAGGAAATTCAGACGCTCCATCTTTGTCTTCTTGTCCGCCGCACCGCGCATCGCTCGAGGCGTCAACGAATAGGCACGCTCTATCGTGCGGTCGACCAGCGACTCGTCGAGATCGCCCGCACTCGTGCCGGGCACCGCATCGCGATCGCTAGGACTCGTCCGCTCGTATGACGACAGTGCCAAAACCTCGGTCGATGAAAGTGGCACGTCTTTGTCATCAATCCGCTTGTAGCTGCCGCCCTGGGCGCCCCGCTCTATTACATAGCAGGGCTTGCTCGACGGGTCGAGCTCCTCAATCGTGATAACGAGAACCACGGTGCCCCGAAGCTCCACGCGCTCAATAGTGTATTTGGGCGGATTGGCCAGTTTTCCGCGACCGCCGGCATCACCCATGCCTGCGACAAATTGGTTGAGCACCTTCTCGGTCTCAAAGTCCTCAACCGGGACAAAGCCCGCGCGCTCGCTCACGCCGAGCACGATAATTCCGCCGGCAGTATTCGCGAATGCGCTAACCGTTTCCCATACGTCGCGAGAAAGCGTCGTGGCGCTCTCCTTGACCTCGACGCTAAGATCGTCCGAGCCCATGCGCCTTAAAGACTCGAGCAGACCGATCAGCTCGTTCTCGTTCATCTGCACGTCCTTTCGCTCGGTCCGGCGAAGAATGCCGCGAATAGATTTCCTTCGTCTCTCAGTTATCTCTCGTAATTATCTCTCATCTTTCTGTTATCTCTCATATTAGAGAGGAGTGAGAGATAAAAGATAAGATGTCTGTCATCTGTTTCATTTAAACATGTTTTCGCTGGTAAAACAATCTATATTGAGACAATACCATGGTTGCCTGTCTCTTTGCAGCATTGTTATCTCTCATATTTATCTCTCATCTTTCTGTTATCTCTCGTATTAGAGACGAATGAGATATGAGAGATGTGCGGGCGGCGGATGAGCATGGATTTTGAACGGTCGGGAAATGAGGGTGGATATTTGGACGGTTTTTGGGCGTTTTGAGGCTGATTCCGTCCGAAAATCAACTCTCATTCGATAGGCGTCCAAGTTTCCACGCTCGTGCGGTGAACGCGCGGGGCCTTCGCCCAATCCGCCGGCATCGTCTCCAGTTCGCCGCAGAGCCGCGGCCCCATATGGGTATACTCACGAGGATTCGACTCGATTCGCCCCCGCTGGGGTGTCAAAGGAGACTGCATATGTCCACCACCTTAACCGACCCGCGCGCCGCTGCCGCCGCGCTGCTGGTGCCCGGCACCACCTGTCACGGCTTTGCCGTCGAGCGCTGCGAGACCGTGCCCGAGCTCGACTCGGAAGCCTACGTGCTGCGCCACACCGCCTCGGGCGCTCGTCTGCTGTACCTGGCGTGCGACGACGAAAACAAGGCCTTTGCCATTGGCTTTAAGACGCCGCCGGCCGATTCCACCGGCGTGTTCCATATTCTTGAGCACTCGGTGCTGTGCGGATCGGCCAAGTTTCCCGTCAAGGAGCCGTTCGTCGACCTGATCAAGAGCTCCATGCAGACGTTCCTCAACGCCATGACCTACCCCGACAAGACCATCTACCCCGTCGCCACCACCAACGAGCAGGATCTGTACAACCTGATGGACGTGTACCTGGACGCGGTGTTCAACCCGGCCATCTATACCAAGCCCACCATTTTTGAGCAGGAGGGCTGGCACTACGAGCTGGACCTGCCGAAGGGCGCCGAGGGCGAGGGCAACGGCAGTTCCGCAAGCCTGCGCGAGGGAACCCTACGCTATAACGGCGTGGTGTTCAACGAGATGAAGGGCGCGTTGTCCGACCCCATGAGCGTGCTGGACGACGCCGTCAACGCCGCGCTTTATCCCGACACCGCCTATGCGCACGAGAGCGGCGGCGACCCACGCGCGATCCCTGCGCTCACCTACGAGCAGTTCCTGGACACGCACGCGCGCCACTACAATCCTTCCAACTCTTATATAACGCTCTACGGCGACCTAGATGTGGACCGCGCACTGGCCTTTTTGGACGAGCGTTATCTGTCGCAGCCGAGTGCCGCGAGCCGCCGCATGGACGCAGCCGTCGCCGCCGGCGAGGACCCGTCCACGCTGGCGCCCAATCCGCTGGGCGTGCAGGCACCCGTGACCTGCGAGTACAAGCGCGTCGAGATGGCTACCACGCCCGAAAACGCCCTGGTGGGCCTGGGCCTTGTGCTGGGCAGCGCGCTCGACCGCAAACGCACGATCGCGGCAGATATCCTGTTTGAGGCACTGCTGGGCTCCAACGAAGCGCCAGTTAAGAAGGCCATTCTGGCCGCCGGCCTGGGCGGCAACGTGGCGAGCTACACCGCGGCCGAGAGCCTGCAGCCCTACGAGCTCATCATGCTGCAAAACGCGCAGCCCCGCGTGGCGCGCGAGCTGCGCCGCGTGTTCCAGGACGCCTGCCGCGACCTATGCGAGCATGGCGTTCCGCGCGAGCGCCTGGAAGCCATCATCAGCAGCAACGAATACGACCTGCGCCAGCGCGACTACGGTATCGCCGACGGCGTGGCCATTGCGTGCGACGCGCTGAGCACCTGGCTCTACGATGACGACGCCGCGACGCTGGCGCTCAAGTACGGCCCGGTGTACGAGGAGCTGCGTGGCGAGCTGGACGGCAGCTATTTTGAGGACCTGCTGCGCGAGCTGGTGCTGGAAAACGACCACATGGCGCTGGTCGAGCTGGTGCCGGTGGATGCCGCCGAGGGTGCGGAGAGTGCCGAGGCC
>CAJMOL010000120.1 GCA_905215095.1 uncultured bacterium
GACGGCAGTCTTCTTGGGCTTGACCGGTGCCGAAGCGGCCTCACTTACCGGATCGATAATCTCGGACTGAACAACGGCCGTCATCTTTTCCTGCGTCTCGCGGAACTGACGGATGGCACGGCCGATCGTGCGGCCCATCTGCGGGAGCTTATCCGGGCCAAACAGCAAAAAGCCGAAGACCACGATGATCGCGAGCTCACCCTCTCCAATACCAAACACACATACCTCCAAGGCTCGATGTGAGTCGAGCCCGCACCGCGCCATTCGGCCGGAACTCGTCTATTCATTCGGTCAAGTATAGCGCCCGGACGCCAAAACGTCCGAGCGCATCACAAACATATGCCAAACGGCACGCCCTTTTGGGGGCAAAGATTATGCAGCGGTGATCGAAATCTCCTGGTCGACACCCAACAGCTGGACCACGCGCATCACCGGGGGCTGCACATTGGTGCAGCTAAAGCGCTTGCCGTGGTCGACCGCGTGGTGCGCGGCGCCCACGAGCACGCCAATGCCCGTCGAATCGATGTAGCTCACCTGGGCAAAATCGAGCTCAACGGCCTCAGTGGGCTGCTCGAGCGCCAGGTCGATGGCATTGCGCAGGCTATCGGCGTTAGAGATATCGATCTCGCCGGTTACCTTAATGGTGTAGAGCTCTGGCGTGGGGTTGGTGGAAATACCCAAATCCATGTATACGCTCCTTTACGTATCGAAAGTGCGGATAGTACGGGAAGCCGCGCGTTAGGCGCGCTCGGCACGCGCAAGCTCGGCAGCGACGAGCTTCACAGCCAGCACCAGCACATCGAGCGCGGCCTCCAGGTCCTCGACCGTGGGATAGCTCGGCGCGATGCGGATGTTGGTGTCGCGCGGGTCCTTGCCATAAGGCCAGGTGGCACCAGCCGGCGTGAGCTTGACGCCCAGGTCGGCGCAAAGCGCGGCGACCTTCTGGGCCGAGCCCTCGGGGCCATCGAAGCTTACAAAGTAGCCGCCGCGGGGGTGCGTCCAAGTGGCGCAGCCCGTGTCGCCCAAGCCCTCGGTGAGCTTGCGCTCGACAGCCTCAAAGCGCGGGCGCAGGAACTCGGCATGCTTTTTCATGTGCTCCTTGACCGCCTCGATGGTAGGAAGGAAGCGCACGTGACGCAGCTGGTTGAGCTTGTCGGCGCTGATGAGGCCGGCCTTCAGGCGCTTGGAGAACTCGGCGATGACCGAGGGGCTCGCACCGATAAAGCCGATGCCGGCGCCCGGGAAGGTGATCTTGGACGTCGAGGCAAAGGCCACCACGCGGTCCTCGGTGCCCGCCGCGCGAGCGAGGTCAAAGATGTTTGCGAGCTCGTCGGTCTCGTCGTACAGGTCGTGCACGCAATAGGCGTTGTCCCAGAAGATACGGAAATCGGGCGCGGCTGTGGGCATCTCGACCAGGCGGCGCACAGTGTCCTCGCTAAAGGTGATGCCCGTGGGGTTGGAATACTTGGGCACGCACCAGATACCCTTGATGGAATCGTCGGCGGCAACGAGGCGCTCGATCTCGTCCATGTCGGGGCCGTTGTCAGTCATCGCGACGGGGACGTTCTCGATGCCCAAGTCGGCGGTGATACCAAAGTGGCGATCGTAGCCGGGAACGGGGCACAGGAACTTGACCTTCTTGCCGTCGTGCGCGGCCTCGTAGGCGTCCCAGGGCTCGCTGCCGCACGAGCCGCAACGCCAGAACATACCGGCGATATCGTGCTCGATCAGCAAGCTCGACGAACCCAGCACGAGCGTCTGCTCGGCGGGGCAGCCCAGGAGCTCCCCTGCCAACTTGCGTGCCGAAGGAATACCCTCGAAGCAGCCGTAGTTGGAACAATCGACGTTGCCATCGTGCAGATCGGCGTCGGCATTGAGGATATCGAGCATGGGGCGCGAGATGTCCACCTGGGAGGGCGACGGCTTGCCGCGGGCCATGTCGAGCGCCAGGCCCTTGGCCTTGACCTCGGCGACCTCGGCTTTGAGCGCCTCGATGGCGGCATCGAGTTCGGTGGTTTCCATCTTCTGGTAGATCGTCTGCATGGGGTGCGACCTTTCGCGAAGCGGTACGTTGCAGTTCGTCTAAGTATAGACCGCCACCGCCGCAACGTTATGAAGCCGTGATAGATTAAGTCCATCGCAATGAATTACGAATCGCCGCGCACGCCGGCGTGGAGCGCCCAAGGAGGCACTATGGAGTACGGATCGTTCCAGGCCGAAGAATTCGGCGACCTGCAGCGCCTGGTCGACGGACTATTTTACGACCGCCACGCCATCGACCGCCTGGATCTGATCGTACAGGCCGAAATCTTGGACCTGGCGCCCGATCTCATGGAAATCGTCAACCTGCTACCGCCCGGCTATTACGACCGCCAGTCACTTTGCGACCAGCTCAACTCCGCCTTGGCCGCCCACGGCTGGGGCGCCATCTACGGCACCGTGGAATAAACCTAGTCATTTAAGAACGTCCCCAATGACTAAAACGCCACCTGTGATGGTGTTCACAGGCGGCGTTTTCAAACTTGTATGTGCTCTTACTCGCCCTTGGGCGCGGGGTGTTTGCAGACAACACTCATGTAGATCATGCCGAGCACGGCAGCGGTGACCGAACCGGCAAGAATAGCGGCCTTGGCAGCCAGGACCTCGAACTGGGCCGTCGGGAAGGCGAGGCCGCTGATGAGGATCGACATGGTAAAGCCGATGCCGCCCAGAATACCCACGCCAGCGATCATGTGCCAGTTGACGTTGCGCGGCAACTGGCAAACCTTGAGCTTAACCAGGGCGAACGTCATGCCAAAGATGCCGATCGGCTTGCCCAGCAGCATGCCAAAGTACACGCCGAGCGTCACCGGGTCGGTGAGCAGCGTGCTCATGTCCACGCCCACTAGGCGAACCTGTGCGTTCACGAACGCAAAGATCGGCAGAATCACAAAGTTGACCGGCGTGGAGATCAGACGCTCCATGCGAATGAGAGGCGGGGTCACGCGGTGCATGACGCGCTCGACCTTGGTGGTCGAAACGGTAAAGTCATGCTGGCCCAAGATGTGCGCCTCGTCGTCGTAGCGGTCGTCGAGCAGCGGCAGGCACTCGCCCAACCAATCGGTGAGGCTATCGAGCTTAACGCCGCACTTGGCCGGGATGGTAAAGGCCAAGATGACGCCAGCAAGCGTGGCATGTACGCCGCTCTTGAACATGCAGAACCACAGCAGCAAACCCAGCACCGAGTACGGGGCAAGGCGGTAATGCTGCGTCTTGTTGAGCCACACGAGCGCGCAGGTCACAAGCGCGGCGGCGCCCAACCAAAACGGATTGGGGCTCTGACCGTAGAAGATGGCGATGGCGGCGATAGAGATGAGGTCGTCGGCGATGGCGAGCGTCGAGAAGAACACGCGCACGCCGTTGGGCACGCGATTGCCCAAAAGCGACAGCACGCCCAGTGCGAAGGCAATATCGGTTGCCATGGGGATGGCCCAACCGTTGTGAGCGCCGGCATGGTTAAAGATCAGGTAGATGCAGGCGGGAACGACGACGCCGCCCACGGCCGCCAGCATGGGAAGCATGGCCTGGCGCGGGGTTTTGAGCTCGCCGACCGTCATCTCGTACTTAAGCTCAATACCCACCAACAAAAAGAAAATCGCCATGAGAAAGTCGTTGACGAAAAGCTCAACGGTGAGACCGGCCGTAAGGTTGCCCAGACCCACATACAGCGGGGTCTCCAAAAAGTGATGGATGGCCTCATAGGCATCGGTATTGGCGCAAATGACGGCGGCGATGGCGGCGAAGACCATGACGGCGGCGGAAATCGTGCCGTTCTCGGCGATGCGCTCCCAGATGTCGTGACGCTCAAAGCGCTTGCGCTCACGGACGTTGAACAGCTGCTCGGGTGCTGCCATGGGCGGCTCCTTTCACGGGAAGGCTCCCGTCTTAAAAAAGCACGGCCCGCCCAAGTGGCGGCGCCGCGCTCTAACGTATTACGCTTGCATCTAGCCTACCCTGCACGACAAGCACGCAGGCGTGGCCGAAAAGCGGAACCACAGGTTGAACATTATTTGCCCAACGGCACGGGCACGCCTGTCCAAGAGACGACGCGGCGCCATGCACAAAAAACGACCGGAGCGCGGGGCGTCCGTGATCCGGTCGTGGCGTTTAGTGAACTAAACCTAGCAGGCGGCCATGATGGGGGCAGCGACCTGCTTCTTACGGGAGAGGACGCCCGGCATCCAGACGCCGTCGTGCTCGTCGGCAATGCCCAGGCCCTTCTGAGCGGCCTCGGTCTCGCCCTCGAGCAGGACCTGCGAGCCCTCCTCCATGATGTCGGTGATGCACAGGACAATGCCGTCAGCGCCCTTCTCGGCAGCGTAGGCGCGCATGGCCTCGCGAATCTCGTCGATCATGCCGAGTGCGCGGGTCTTGTCGACAGTCTCGTACTGGCCGATGAGCAGCTTCTTGCCGGCGGGCTCGAACATCTTGATGTCGTTGCCGACCATCTCGGCTGCGGTGAAGGAGCCGGACGGACGGGTGAGGAAGACCTCCATGCCAAACTTGACCGGGTCGACGCCCACCTGCTCGCCGAGCTTGGCGGCGACGGCGCGGTCGACATCGGTGGTGGTGGGGCTCTTGAGCATGAGCGTGTCGGTCATCATGGCCGAGAGCAGCAGCTTGGCCTGAACGTCGGAAAGCTCAACGCCGAGCACGCCGGCGAGCTTGGTGACGATGGTGCAGCTGGAGCCCCAGGGCAGGCAGATGTAGTGCAGCGGGCCGGCGGTCTCGAAGTCGCCGATGCGGTGATGGTCGACGACACCAAAGACCGTGGCGTCCTTAAGGCCGGCGACGGACTGGGCGGACTCGTTGTGGTCGGTGAGGACGACGAGCTGGCCGGCCTCGACGGACTCGATCACACGGGGCTCGGCAATGCCGGCGTCGGCGAGCAGCTTGGCAGACTCTGCCGGAAGCTGACCAAGGGCGCAGGCCTCGTAGGTATTGCCGGCATACTCAACCTGGTTGAGCAGCTGGGACAGGACGACGGCGCTCATGATGGCGTCGTTATCGGGGTTCTGGTGACCAAAGACAAGAACGTTTGCCATGGGTATCCTCCACTTGATATGTGTACTTAGACGTAGCTATGGTAGCACGCCGATGCCGAGCCTTCGCAGACGGAAGGGTCGCGGCACATTTTGGGGCAAGCATGGGGGCCAAGTCTGTCCCCCTTGCACCATGTTGGTGCAAAGAAACCTGACCCCCTTGCACCGGCTATTTGCCGGCGGCGCGCAGGGCTACGTAGGCGGCACCGATGATACCGGCGTCGTTGCCGAGCGAGGCGACCTCGATGGGCGTCTCGCGCGAGACGGAAAACGCGTACTGCTTAAAGTGCTCGCGCACGGCGTCGAGGTAGACATCGGCCGAGGCGGAGGCGCCGCCGCCGATGAGGAACATCTCAGGGTCGACCACGTTGGCGATAAGCGCCAGGGCACGGCCGAGGTAGTCGGCCATGGTATCGGCCGCGGCAAGCGCGAGCTTATCGCCCTCGCGGCAGGCTTGGAATACGTCCTTGGAATCGGAAGGACCGGTGAGCTCGATGGGCTCGACGCCCGCAGCCTTGCACTCGGCCAGGTAATTGCTCACCACGCCGGTGGCGCTGGAATACTGCTCCAGGTGGCCATGGCCGCCGC
>CAJMOL010000121.1 GCA_905215095.1 uncultured bacterium
CCTGCTCACGACGGAGGCCACATTAAGTGGCCTCCTGTTCGTGCGGAACTCGCGATAAACCTAAGCCGGTGTCCCCGCTCTCCCGGGGCCTGTGGTTACCTGGTTGTTGCATGCGGCTCGCTTTTCGGAACTGGGCTGATATTTCTTGATGTAAGGCGCTCTTGGTCCTAATGGGCTTGGGGCGCCTGTCTTTTGAAGGTAGATTATCCCGTGCTGGACGAGAAGTTGTGTTGCCTTGCGGGTTCGAATCCCTTCGCTTGCCCACAAGAAAGCGCCCCGGGCTGATGAAAGCCCGGGGCGCTCAGTTACTTTGGCTGGGACGGAGGGATTCGAACCCCCAACAGCCGGCACCAAAAACCGGAGTTCTACCGTTGAACTACGTCCCAGTATGGGTGTTGCACAAAAGCAACTCGTCTAGTTTACCTAATCTGCGAGGGCATCGCAAACGCCATCGAGCAGGCGTACGGCGAGTGTCTGCGCGTCGCTGGCCGTGAAGGTGCCGTTGTAGCGCGTCATGCCCGTTAGCTCAATGCGAATGCGTGCCGGCTTCTGCTGCGCGGCGACATTGGCAGTGCGGATGCGCTGGGCCAGGTTGTGGCACTCGGCGAGGGCAATCGTGGCGCGCGGAGCGGCGTCGGCGGGCAGCTCGTCGCTTGCGATCTCGAGCACCAGGTCAACGTCGGTCGGGACCTCGGAGTCGCAAAGCATCATACCGCTGTTGTCGGTCGTCGCCGTGGCGATATTCCACATACGCGATGCTACGCTGCGCGCGATAGGGTCCTCGCCAATGACGGCAATCTGGAAACGCTCGAGTACGTTGGCCGCGCGGGCAAAGCCGATGCGCGATTCGGCCTCGGTCACCGAAGGTTTACCCTCCCAAACGTGATGCAGGCGGTTGATATAGGCGTAGGTATCCTGGAAAGCCATACCGTCGGCAAACAGACCGACGTTTTCCTGGAACTGCTGAAGGGCTGCCTCGGTGTGAGGGCCAAAGTAGCCATCGTCTTCGCCGCAGGCAAAGCCCAAAACGTTGAGCGCCTTCTGCAGGGCCTGCACGTCGGCGCCATGGAAATTGGGCATACGCAGGTAGAGGGTGCGGTCGCCTAGCTTATACGAGGCGTCGACCAGGGCGCTCCAGCAGGGGATATCGACGGCACAGCCAGCGGCAAGGCCGCTATCGAGCCTAAAGGTGCCAACAGCCTGTTCGGTGGTGGTGCCAAAACGCTTGTCGGCAACCTCGGTGTCATCGATTGTATAGCCGAGCTGCAGAAGGCGGGACTGGACGTCCTCGACGGCTGCTCCCTGCATGCCCGTTGTAATAGGTTCCATGAACGAACCCCTTTCGGCGTACCATTCGTACTATTTGAGCGTGTGTCGGATAGACAACGCAAAGGGATGCATAAACATGCACTCAACAGTGTAGCAAGTTGTACCCAAATACGCTGCTGACAGGTTTTATTACCCCCGCTAGTTAAGGCGCTCCACAAAGAAATCTGCCATGGAGAGGAACAGCTCGCGTGCGTGCGGATCAAGCTCAACGTTCTCGATGGCTGCTTTGGCCTTAGCGGTCAGGTCGAGCGCGTAAGTGTGGGCGTAATCGATAGAGCCGGCCTCTTGGAAGATCTCCACGGCGCGTGCGAGCTGCGCGGGATCATCGGTGCCCGAGGAAAGAATCGCCTCGACCTCGTCGTGGTGGTGCTCATCAGAGAGGGCGTGTACGGCGACAAGCGTGCGCTTGCCCTCGGTGATGTCGGTGCGGAAGTCCTTGTTGGCGGCTTCCTTAGTGCCGACAAGGTTGAGCAGGTCGTCCTGAATCTGAAAGGCAAGGCCCGTGTGTAGGCCAAAGGCGCGCAGCGCTTCGATTTGCTCATCGCTGCCGCCGCCGATAATGGCTCCGGCGGCAAGCGGCGTGGCTCCGCTGTAAAACGCGGTCTTGTGCGTCGCCATGTCCAGGTAATCGTTGACCGAGATGTCGAAGCGTGCGTCACGGACCCAGCCCAAGTCGAGCGCCTGGCCCTCGATGGTGCGGACGATCATCTCGGTAAGCTCGTGGAGCACGCGCAGCTTCACGTCGGACTCCAGCGTAGGGTCGTCGAGAACCGTCTTGGTGACCATGGTGAGCGCCAGGTCGCCGCAGTTGATGGCAAGCCCCGTGCCCTCGGTGAGGTGCATGCAAGGCTTGCCGCGACGCAGCTGGCCGTTGTCGGCAATGTCGTCGTGGATGAGCGCGCCCGACTGGAAATGCTCGATAGCTGCCGCGGCGCTGCGGGCGCTCTCAAAGCTGCCGCCCACTGCGGTTGCGGCGAGCATGCAGATAAGCGGGCGGTGGCGCTTGCCGGCGTTGGCCGTAAAAGCCGAGAGCGGCGCGTACAGGTAGCGCTCGATATCGGCAGAGGTCGCCTGTCCGTCAAAGAACGTGGCCAGATAGTCGTTAATCTGGTCAAAGTGCTGGGCTAAAAAGCTGGTAAACGGACTGGACACGGGTTCTCGCATTCTTTCTTAGGTTGCATCGTTGCATTATGCAGGCAACATATTGCCACATTAGGGCGTCGAGCGCGGCGGTTGAAGACGATTGGGTCTTGCGGCTGCAAACGCGGCAAGGGGCTCGGCTAGATAAGCCCAAAGTGTTCGAGCGCGGTGACGACGCCGTCGTGGTCAAAGCTGTCGGTTACGTAGTCGGCTTTTTCCTTGAGAAAGTCCGGCGCGTTGCCCATGGCGATGCCAACATCGACCGCCTCCATGAGGGCGATGTCGTTACTCGCGTCGCCAATGCCGTACACGGTGCCGTGATCTGGCCCCAGGGCGTCGAGCACGGCGCTGATTCCGGCTCGTTTGGTGCACTCACGAGGCGAGATTTCTGTGACCTCGAGCTCGAGCTCGTTGAAACAGAGCAGGGGTCCAAGCTCTTCATCTTGGGCGATGCGGTTGGCAAGTGGTGTGGACATAAGAATTTTATAGGCGTTGTAGTGCTCAAGTTGCGTGACGGCGTCGCCCACGGTGCGTGCGTATCCGCACGTCTCGGGGGCATCTGCACTCATGCGCACCACGCGATCGATACCCTCAAAGCGAATGACCTCACCCGATTGCTCGAGATAGGGGGCGAGGCGCTGTAGCAGACCAGGGTTTATGGCTGCATTTCGCACAACGCGTCCCTCGAGTTCGGCGTAACCGCCCGCGAGACACACGACGCCCGTCCACGGCAGCTCGAGCAGCTTAGGATGGATGCAGCTGGGGGTACGCCCCGTGCAGATAAAGGCCTTGTTGCCGTTGGCGACAAATGTACGAATTGCCTGCGCAACCGTCTCGTTGGGATAGGGGGAAAGATCTCGCTCGCCCTCGGGGAGCTCTTGGGCAAGTTTGGGATCTTGCCAGGCGAGCGTACCGTCGATGTCGAAGAAGCAGACATTGCCATGCTTTTTGGCGGCGTCGACGACATGAGAAGGCGAGGCGGCGAGTGCAAAACCCGGTTCGAGCCCCATAATCCGATCAAAATGCTCTTTGACGCGGGGAACGGAGATGCCGATGATCACCTGGGCGGTCTTGCCCGTAATGATGAGGCCCTTGGCGCCCACCGCGACAAACGACGCGTTATCTGCAACGATGGAAGGGTCCACGACTTCGACGCGCAGCCGCGTGGCGCAGTTGGTTGCGCCCACAATGTTGGAGACGCCGCCCAGAAGCATCACAACCTGCTCGGCGAGCAGATGATCTTGTGATGCCTGGCCGCCGGAAGTGCTGTTTTCGGATGAGCGCTTTTCGTCAACGTCGTCTCCCGTCAAGCGCGAGAGCGCCGTGTTGCTGGCGATATGGTCTTCGCGTCCCGGTGTTTTAAGGTCAAAGGCCAGAATAAGACCTCGAAAACTCAGAAAGAAGATGGCACTAAAGATGAGTCCGATTCCGAGCGCCAAAAGATAGGAACCGGCATGCATGCGCATGAGCGGAATAAAGTTGAAGGCTGCCATCTCCATGAGGCCGCCCGAGAAGATGCCGACGATGCCAAAGAGATTCATGGTTGTGGCAAGGCAAGACGATAAGACGGCGTAGAGAAAAAAGAGCCCGGGGTGGGTGAACATAAAGAGAAACTCGAGTGGCTCGGTAACGCCGCAAACCACCGAGGCGATGATGGCGGGAACAAGGATGACCCTGAGGCCGGCGCGGCGCTCGGGTTTTGCGGTGGAGTAGAATGCGGCTGCGATGGCGGGAAGGCCAAAGAGCTTGACCCAGCCGGTGGCGGTAAAACCGGCCCACGGCGCAAGCTCATTAAGGGGGCGCGTGCTATGGGAGAGGATGGGGAGCAAGCTGCTCCACGTGGCGTAGATGCCGTCGTTAATGACCAGGTTGTCGTAGTAGATCGGCATGTAGAGCAGATGGTGCAGCCCCATGGGCTCGAGTGCTCGCTCCAAAAACACAAAGATACCCACGCCGAAGGGGCCGACGCCCGCAAGTGCGTGGCGCAGCGTTTCGGTCGCTGCGTATACGAAGGGCACGATGGCGGCCGAGATGGCGGCAAGGGCGAACACGGCAAAAAAGCTGATGAGGTAGACCAGCGAGGAGCCCGAGAAGGTGCCGAGCCAATCGGGAACCTTGGCATCGTAGAAGCGGTCATGGATGGCGACGACGGTTGCCGACACCGCCAGCGGGCCGATAATGCCGGTGTCGAGTGTCTTGATGCCGTCGATGATGGTGATGCCGCTAGCGGAGGTCAAAGACGACGGGTACTTAAGTCCAAGGTTGTCTCCGCTCAGCTTGATGATCTCGCTCAAAAAGAAGCAATAGGCAAAATAGGCCACGAGCGCCTCGAGGCAGCAGCGTGCTGGTTGCTTTTGGGCAAGGCCGATGGGCAGCGCTACGGCAAAAAGGAGCGGAAGTCGTTTAAAGACCGTCCACGAGCCGCGCTGGATGATGGTCCAAAAAACGTACCAAGGGGTTCCGTATACGGCGAGATCGCCGACGATGTCCGCAGTCGTTGCGAGAGCGGAGACGCCGACCATGAGGCCTGATATAGAAAACAGCATGGCGGGCGCGAACATTGCCCCGCCAAAGCGTTGGATTTTTTGCAGCATGTTCTGCCTTCCGAATATCGAGGCGCGTTGCGCGTGGGGAAACGTTTAAACAATGGATTCATTGTAGAGGACCAGACGATTGTCGTACCGGCAGTTTTGAGCGAAACCGATTTGGGCATGACAGAAACCGTCAACGGTTAAATCCTGTCGCTTTACCGATATTCAGTTTAAACAACTTTAAGAAATGCTATCGTGCCTAGCCGGAAATGAATAATGTAGAGGTGAAACAATGCCAAAAGCGATATACGAAGGAATCTACCGAGAAATACGCTCGCGCATCATTAATGGGACCTATGCGTTTCAGGAGATGCTGCCAACCGAAGCCGAGCTGACCGCGGAGTTCGGATGCACTCGCAATACCGTCCGTCGCGCCTTGGGTATGCTGGCCGACGGGATGTTTGTGCAGCCCATACACGGCAAGGGCGTGCGCGTTATTTGGCTTAAGGGCGAAACCGACATGTTGGGCGCACTCGAAGAGGTTGAGTCGTTTGGCGAGTTTGCAAAGCGCAACAATGCCGTTGCATCGACGGACGTTAAGTCTTTCGAACATCTGGTTTGCACCGAGC
>CAJMOL010000122.1 GCA_905215095.1 uncultured bacterium
CGTGGTGGTGATGGTCGAAGCCGGCGACAGCAGCGACGTCGGCATGGCCTCGATGCCGCCGATGACCATGCGCACGGCGAGCGTCTCGCCAAAGGCGCGGGTCATGCCCAAGATAACCGCGGTCATGAGCGACGGCATGGCGGACTTGAGCACCACGTGCCAGATGGTCTGCCAGCGGGTGTAGCCCAGCGCGAGCGAGCCCTGGCGGTAGCCGTCGGGCACGGCGCGCAGGCCATCGACCGAAAGCGTGGTCATCGTCGGCAGAATCATGACCGCCAGCACGATGGCGCCGGGCAAGATGCCCAGGCCCGTGCTCACGTGGAAAACGCTCTTCATAAGACCGACGACCACGTGAAAACCGATCAGGCCAAAGACGACCGAGGGGATGCCGGTCAAAAGCTCAATGAGCGGCTGAAAGATCTTAGAGCCAAACTTAGGGCTAATCTCGACCGCAAAGATGGCAGAGCCGATGGCGATGGGCAGCGCGATAAGCGTGGAGAGCACCATGACCGCAAACGAGGTGACGATCAGGGGCAGGGCGCCGGTATAGGGCAGGCCGTTTTCGGCTGTGTTGGCCAGGTCCCACTTGGTGCCGGTGAAAAACTCGACGACCGAGACGCCGTCCTTGACAAAAGCCGAGAGGCCCTTTTGGGCGACCATAAAGATGAGCGCGGCAACGACAAGCGTCACGAGCGCTACGCACGCGCCCGTGACGCCCAGGCCCACGTTCTCAAGGTCGCGCTTTGGCAGCTGTTTTGCCATTGCAAACCTTTCCGGGGCGATTACTTATTTAGCGGAGACCTTGCCGCTGGCGTCCTTGACGACCTTCATGGCAGAGACGGGGATGAAGCCCTGCTCCTCGACGAGCTTGCCCTGGACGTCGTCGGAAAGCATGAACTCCAGGAAGGCCTTGGTGGCCTCGTCGGCGTCCTTGGAGCAGTACATGTGCTCGGTAGCCCAGATCTTGAAGGAGTCATCAGTGACATTCTTGCTCTTGGGCTCGACGCCCTCGACCTTGATGGCGTTGAACTTGGAGTCATCGAAGTGCGAGAAATCGAGGTAGGAGATGGCGTTGTCGGTGCTGCCCATCTGAGTCTGGACGTCGCCGGACTTGTCGAGCTCGGCATCGCCCTTAAAGTCGACGGTCTCGTCGCCAAAGACGGCGGCCTCAAAGGTAGCGCGGGTACCGGAGCCGGCCTTGCGGTTGAGGACGACGATGGTGGCGTCGTCGCCGCCGACCTCCTTCCAGTTGGTAATCTGACCGGAGAAGATACCCTTGAGCTGCTCGAGGGACAGGTCGTCGACCTTGACGTTCTTGGAGACAACAGGACCCATGCCCACGACGGCGACCTCGTGGTCGACGAGGTTCTTGACCTGATCGGCCTCGAGCTTGGACTCGGCGAAGACGTCGGAGTTACCGATGGTGACGGTGCCAGCGGCAACAGCGGTAAGGCCCTTGCCCGAACCGTTGCCCGAACCGGAGATGGAGACGTCGGGGTTGGCATCCATGAACTTCTCGGCAGCAGCCTCGACGAGAGCCTGGAACGAGGAGGCACCGTCGTAGGTCACCTCACCGGAGACGGACTCGGCAGCAGCGGCGCTACCCTTGTCGGCAGCGTTGGAAGCGCCTGCGCCACCGCAACCAACGAGACCGAGACCGACGATGCTGGCAAGACCACCAGCAAGGCCGAGGAACTGACGACGAGAATAAGCCTGATCGAGCATGATCTTCCTTTCATACATGCGATTCGCGGGCACCCTGCCCGCTTTGCTGTTTGGAAAGATACGGCCCCGACCGGGCATCGCCCGCGCCAACTACGGTTTCTTACGGGCATCTGATAGACCCTTACCGCAAGCGCAGCACGGCCTTTACAAACGAATAACAATCCAGCGCCGAACATGGCGCACCTTTTACACCAATAAAAACAAAGTTGCGGTGAAATAGTTCCTGCTCGGCCATCAAATGGCCCATTCTAGGAACTATTCCACCGCAACTTAGATTGGGAAACCGCGAAACCTTAAAGCTCTAATTCATTCAAACGGAGGATCGCAACAATATAGATCTTGAGCGCCTGTTTAAGCTGGTCCTCGTTGGCGCACTCGTTGGGACCGTGCATCTGGCCGCCCCACTCGGGCAGCTCCAGGCCGGTCTCCTCGGGGCCAAACGAGACGGCGCGGGCAAAGTTGCGCGCGTACGTGCCGCCGCCCATAGCAAAGGGCTCAGCATGCTTGCCCGTAAACTCGTTATAGGTATCAATAAGCGCCTTCACGGCCGGATCGTCGGCAGACACCGAGAACGGCACCTTAGCGCGACCCAGCTGACACGTCACGCCAAAACGGCCCACGAGCGGGTCGAGCTGCTCGCGGATGGTATCGGCACTCGTACTGTCGGGGAAGCGCACGTCGATGACCTGCTCAATATGGCCATCCGCCACGCGGATGACTCCAGCGTTGCAGGTAAGCGGGCCAAACGCCGGACTCGTCGCATCGATACCTAGGCCGCGGCCATAGGCATCCGCATGCACAAAGGCCAGGAACTTGACGAACTCGTGCTCGGCAGGCGTCAGCAGACGCTCGTCGCGTGCACCAAACGCGTCCTCGGCCTCGCGCAGATACGCCACGATCAGGCCGACGGCGTTGATGGTGCCCTCAGGCATCGAAGCGTGGCCGCCAATACCGTGGGCGAAAATCTGCGCATGCCCGTTATCAAGCGCCGTGATCTCCAGGCGGTCGGCGTTCTCGACCGGCGCCGGCAGCTCATCGGCGGCAATCGCGAGCTCGCAGATGGACTGCGACGGAATGGCGTTGCTCGCCTCGGCACCGCTCCAGGACACAATGCGTCCGCCGTCGATCTTGGAGCTCACAAACGTCGCCCCAAACTGGCCCTTCTCGGCATTGCAGACCGGGAACTCGGCATCGGGCGTAAACAAAAAGTCGGGGTCTGCGTGGTTCTCCAGATAATGGTGAACGTCGGACATGCCCACTTCCTCATCGCAGCCCAGCAGCGCGCGGAAGGTATAGCGCGGGGTGATGCCGTGCTTGAGCAGATAGGCGCCGGCGTAGAGCGACAGTACCGCCGGACCCTTGTCGTCGATAACGCCGCGACCGAGCAGCCAGCCCTCGCGACGCTCCATCGCAAACGGGTCGGTATTCCAACCGGGGCCGGCGGGAACCACGTCCACGTGGCAGATGGTCGCGAGCTGCTTGTCGCCGCGGCCCGGAATATCGGCAATGCCCACAAAGCCCTCGTCATCGCTCGTCTGGTAGCCGAGCTTTTGCGCGATACCGAGCGCGCAATCAAGCGCATCACGGACCGGGCGGCCAAACGGCGCGCTAGGCTCCGCATCGGCAGCAACGGCTACGGACGGATAACTCACCAGCTGCTCGATATCGGCGACGACATCCTCCCAGACCTCGTCGACATACTCGGCAACGCTCTGCTCCACCTGATTCATGGACAACCTCCTTACCAATGAGGGGCGAGCGTGCCCGCCCCTCACATCACATACTTATATAGCGAAAAGTTTAGCAAGCTCGGCCACCGAGTGCACCACCGCATCGGCACCCGCGGCCTCGTGCTCCCCCAGCGCCGCCGCGCCCGAATAGATGCCGATACACGGCACACCCATCGCGTGCGCGCCCTCCACATCGTTAAAGCGATCGCCGATCATCACGGCATCGTCGGCCGCCGCACCCAGAGCCGCCAGGGCATCGCGGACCGAATCGGCCTTGGTCTCGCGCCCCTGCGGCGGATTCATGCCAATCACCGCCTCAAACTGAGAAAGCCCGAGCTCACGCACCATGTCGATGCACTTTGCCTCCATGCGCGACGTTGCCACAGCCATACGCTTGCCCTGGGCGGTCAACCCATCCAGCAGCTCGGGAATCCCATCGAACACGGGGTACTCTTCCGGTCCCAGTTCATCAAAAAAGGCGCGGTACTCATCGGCCACAACCAGCGACTCCTCGCGGGAAAAGCCGTAAAAGTCGTGAAAGCTCTTCCACAGGGGTGGCCCGATCATGCGGCGCAGGTCACCCATCTGCGCCTCAGAAAGCCCGCGCGCAGCCAGCGTCTTGCGCGTCGAGGTCATCACCGCCCGGCCCGTATCTGCCACCGTGCCGTCAAAATCGAACAGCACGACCGGCCGTCTGCATATCTCCAACGCCTCCATCGGCATTCCTCTTCCCCAGTTGACGATTTCCACACCGACACTTCAAACTGTTGACTATTCAACAATTGAACCTAGTAATGTGGAACGACTCTACTATACTTGTCGCACTTTGCTCTCAGAAGGCGGCGCGCAAGCGCCCCAACGAAAGGTGCAATTATGTCTTTTGCCATCATAACCGACTCCACGTCGGACATCTCCCCCGCCCGCGCTCAAGAGCTCGGCATTTACGTGATTCCGCTGCATGTGATTATCGAGGGCGAGGACCTGCTCGACCAGGTGCAGATTACCGCCGAGGAATACGTCGCGCGCATGGCTGGCTCCGAGCAGTTGCCGCACACCTCGCAGCCGAGCGCCGGCGAGTTCAAGGCGCTCTTTGACCGCGTGCTCGCCGACGGCCACGATAGCGCAATCTTTATCTCGCTATGCAGCGAGTGGTCTGCCTGCTATTCCAACGCATGCTTGACGGCCGCGACCCACGAGCTCGACGTGCGCTGCATCGATTCGCGCACCGGCTCGGTACTCTACCAGCACACCGACAATCCCTCACAGGTACTTACCGAGGGCGAGGCCGCCGCGGTCACCGATGTTCTGTCCGGCGTCATGCAGGGCGGCGGTACGGGTGCCGCCGGTGCCCTGAGCGTTAACCAGCCCTATGCCGGAAAGACGGGCACCACCGACAACACCACCAACCTGTGGTTCTGCGGCTATACCCCGCAGCTGGCGTGCGCCCTGTGGACCGGCTATTCCGCGGGCGAGATCCCCATCCAAAAATACGGCACAGACCTGCTGGGCGACAGCACCAACCTGCCTGTCTTTAAGCGGTTTATGAACACCGTTCTGACCGGTACCGAGCGCGAGGAGTTTGCGACCGGAACGGCGCCCACCTATAAGAACAACAGCGTCTGGAAGTTCTACGGCACCAGCAACACCAAGAAGGCGGAAAGCGACACCGAGGACAAAGACGAGGAAGAGACCACGACTACGACAACCACGACTACAACCACGACCACCGAGACCACGGGCGGCGACACCACCGGCGGCACCGGAACGACCGGCGGCTCGACCGGCGGCGACGGTAGCGGTGGCGAAGGCGGCGGCGAGGGCGGTTCCCCCACTCCAACGCCTACGCCCACGCCCGATCCCTCTACGGGTCAGTAGGCACCCAGCCATAGCCAAACAAAGGCGCCCGAGCAGATCAATGCTGCTCGGGCGCCTTTTTCACGCGAAACTTCACACACGCCTCAACACGATGCGATAAAAACAGGGCGCCGACCATCGTCGACGCCCCATAAAAGTCGCTATATGCGCTCGTACTGCGCTATCCTCACGCGCCACCTCGCCTACTTACGAGAGTTGCTCAGCTTGTTGATGAGGGCCTCCAGGCGCTCGCCGTCCTCGGCGGTCTGGGCGATAACCAAGATGGTGTCGTTACCGGCGA
>CAJMOL010000123.1 GCA_905215095.1 uncultured bacterium
GAGCACAACCTTGCCAAGGTTGGGGTCGCGGGTTCGAGCCCCGTTGTCCGCTCCATTTGGGCGTTTAGCTCAGGGGGAGAGCGCTTCCCTGACACGGAAGAGGTCAGAAGTTCAAATCTTCTAACGCCCACCAAATGTTCGCAGCTCAGAGGCTATGTCCTCTGGGCTGTTTTGTTTTGGTCGCCAAATGGGTCGCCAAATCGCCGGCAAAAGGTATCTCAATTCATGAAAGAGTGGTTCTGAGCGTCTGTTTAGCCTTGTCATCTCAATCGAGTGGGGGTTGACCATTTTGAACATAACCGTGCATCTCGTTGACGTTTCAGCGATCGATCCCGGCGAGACCGTTGATATGGCATCAATCGCGGGACGCTATGCCTTACGTGCCTCCAATGGGGATTTCCCAATTGCGTCTCGGAGAGAAGCTGCAGGCGTGGGTCTGCTTCTTCGCAACGCCCTGGGTGTCTTCGACGACACCCAGCTTGCGTGTTCTGCTTTCGGCAAGATCGAGCTTGCGGATGGGGAGGCCCCCTCTATTTCCATTTCACATGGCGGAAGCGTGGCCGTCCTCGCTGTTTCCGATGTTGCTCGGTCGGTCGGAGGACCTATTGGCGTGGATATCGAGGCGATTGATGAGATTGTCCCCGTTGCGGTTGGGCGTATGGCAAACGACGACGAGCGTGTGTGGATTAACGCTGCCCCCAATTTGCAAGAACGCAATCTTCGCCTGAGTCAGACGTGGACGCGTATCGAGGCCATCCTCAAGGCTGAAGGCGTCGGGTTTTCGATTGACCCTCGCAAAGATGGCATGCCCGGTGGATGGAATACTTCGTCGGTGACATACGGTCGCTGCGTCATCTCTTGTGCGGCGCGCTCTATGCCTCGTATCGTCCTCAGGGAGCATACCTTTCGGGTAGCATAGGAGCCAATCGCTAATAGGGGAGGCCGCTATGCCGCTGAACGCTCAAAACGATATCGCTTCGAGGATGCCGTCTTTGAACTTATGGGGACGACGCCGGTGCAGGCGATCAAGGTGACCGATGTGCTGAGGCTCGCGCACACCTCGAAATCGACGTTTTACCGCTGCTATCGTTCTGTTGACGACGTTGTTAAGCGATTTGAGGACGATCTGCTCCACAACATGCAAGAGATTAACAACGTTGCCCTTGAGGCGCGCTTTGGTGACGCTCAGCTCGATCCGACGCCGACGATGATTAAGCGTATGGAGATCCTGCAGCGCAATCGTTCGAAGGTGCTCGCGCTCAACAGTGAAAACGGGGACCCCGTGTTCACGCATAAGGCTACGGTTTTTATGCATGAGTATTTTCGCGACCGTCTGCGCTCAACGTTTTCTGACGAGACCGATCTTGACCTGTATCTGGCTTTCGCTCTCGCGGGTCACCATAACCTTATCCAGTACTGGCTCGAGGTCCGTCCCGATTTGGAGGCGCGCACCGTTGCCGCCGCGCTCAATCGCATGTTCTATGCGCCGTTGTTTGTCGACGACGCCTCGCGCCATTGGCACCCACGTATCCCCGATTTTGAAAAGCCGCTCGGGTGAACGGCTGATTTTTAGGGATGAACGGTTGCATAGGTTGCGGATTCAGAGTAATCCGGCCCTATGAATCGATTTAAGTATGGCCATTTATCTGCTATTTGGAACGCCTAGCCCCGATGTGTCCCATATGATGGGACACATCGGGGCTTTTTGTCTCACGCGTTTCGTTTAACCCCTCGTAAACTAAAGCTACGTTCAAAAGAACCACTGCAGTAGTTCAACGTCTGACGGCACAGAAAAGCCGCGAGCGCTCTCTCACCTTCGCTCGCGGCTGGACTGCGCCATCATTCCGTACACCTTCACATGATTAGGATGTGATATTCAGTGGTTACGCTCGGAAAGAACATGCGCAGCGTCTCGATTGTAGGCGTAGGCTGCACCCCGTTCAAGGATTTTGAGGAGCATCCCGAGACCCAGGGTATTGGCGAGGGCGAGGCGTTTGGCTATGCGGCTCTCGAGGCAATTGCCGATGCCGGTCTTGAGCCCCGCGATATCGACTTTTTCTATCACGGCAGCGCCAATCCGTATCTCGTTGGCGATTGCATTACCCCCAACATGCAGGTTGCCGATTGGTTTGGCGTTCGTGCCAAGGGCTCTGTCCATCATTCCGAGGCTTGCTGCACGGGCTACGTCGCCCTTGAGCAGGCCGTGATGGCAGTCGCCTCCGGTGCCTACGATGTTGTCCTTACGGGTGCCTGCGATTTGGCTTCGACTCTTCCCGTTGAGCACATGCCCTCCCATATTCGTCAGGACTTTACGCTCGACGTCATGATCCCCTCGCTCGATAAGATTTATGACCGCGCTTATGGTCGTCCGCTCGACGGCGCCTTTGGCGTGTCGTTCGACAACTGGATCAACGAGTATTCGATGCAGTACGACCTTACCGCCGATCAGATCGATGATGCCCTGAACGGCCTTACCAAGAGCCTTCGCCGCGGTGCCGTCCTGAATCCCCTTGCCTGGTACGAGACCACGGTCGAGGAGGACGCGAAGGCAGCTGGGTTCGATACCGCCGACGAGTATCTCAAGAGCATGTACAACCCGCGCGTTACGCAGTACCTGCGCGTTACCGGCTTTGAGAAGAAGTGCGACGGCGCCGCCGCTGTTGTCGTAATGCCCACGGAGAAGGCAAAGGCCATGGGCGTGCCGTATGCGCCTATTGAGGTTCTGGGTACGGGCGCCTCTGCTGTCGAGGCCGGTCTGCTCCACAACGAGCACTGGGCTACCGAGCTTGCCGCCAAGCAGGTCTATGACCTTACCGGCGTGAGCCCCGATGAGATTGACCTGTTCATGTGCAACGACTTCTTCCTGGCTTCCGAGATCGTCTCGGCCGAGGAGTGCGGCTATATTCCGCGCGGCGAGGCCTGGAAGTACGCGATCGATGGTCGCACCGCTTTTGACGGCGATAAGCCCATCAATCCGCACGGTGGCCGTTGCAACTTCGGTCACGCCCATGGCGCATCCGGCATCGCCGATATCGTCGAGGCCGTTAAGCAGATGCGTGGCGTCGCCGGTGCCACCCAGATGAAGAAGGTTCCCGAAACGGCTTTCCTGCGCGGTTTTGGCGGTTCTCAGAACGTGCGCTGCCAGATCCTTCGTACCGTCGCCTAAGCGACCGCGGTTTTCGATTTCCCATAAGGAGTATTCTCATGCAACTCAAAGATATGGAGCCCGTGGTCAAGAAGTTCTACACGGGTCTTGAAGAGGGCATCTATTGGGCGCGCCAGTGCCCCGAGTGCGGAGCCGTCGAGTTTCCGCCCCACCTTGCCTGCAATGCCTGCGGCTATCACAAGACCGATTGGGTCCAGGTTTCCGGTCACGGGCATCTGATCGATTTTACCCTGCCTGGTCCGCAGAACGACAAGCCCTATCTCAAGGAGTATGGCAAGTACGCCTACGGCGCCGTCGATATCGACGAGGGTTCTCAGTACACCTACGTCATCTACGGCATTACCAAGAAGAAGGCCCCCGAGATTCGCGCCAAGCTCATGGCGGGCGAGACCGTTGGCGTCCATGCCAAGGTTATCGACCGTCCAGGCTATAAAGAGCTTACGTTCGAGCTTGACGATTAGGTTTTCACCCCTGCAACAATTCGATTCCTCTCTTAGGCCACGGCGGGACCCATGTCTCCAGCCCGCCGTGGTCGCCCCTCTTTTTCGATTGAAAGGCACCATCATGAACGAAGAACTCACTCAACAGATCTGCGATTTTGCCAAGTCCGCCTACAACTATGACGGCGATGTGACCCCCGAGACGACGTTTGAGACCCTGGGCAAGGGCTCGATGAAGATGATCGCTCTGACCTCCATGATCGAGAACGAGCTCGATGCCGAGGTCCCCGTTCGCGAGGTCATGGTCATGAAGACCATCGGCGAGCTTATCGAGCGCACTGCCGAAGAGATGGAGTAACTGCCATGGACCTGATGCAGACCCTGCGCGAGCAGGCTGCCGCCAAGCCTATGCGCGTTGCTTTTCCCGAGGGCGAAAACGAGACCATGATGCAGGCGGTCGCAAAGATCGCCGCCGAGCATCTTGCCGAATGTGTGCTGGTCGGCGATGGCGGCAAGCTCAAGGAGCTTGCCGATGAGCGCGGCATCTCCCTTGACGGCATCGAGATTGTCGATGTGACCGACGAGGAGGCGAACGCCGCTTGCTGCGAGCGCTACCTTTCTCATCCGGATTGCAAGTTTAAGCCCAAGGGCGCTGCGCGCCGTATGACGCGTCCGCTTGAGCGCGCCCTGATTTTGCAGGTGCTCGGCGATGTCGACGTTATGTTCGCCGGTATCGATAACGCTACGGGCGATATTATCCTGGCTGGTCAGGCCATCGTCGGCCTTGCCGACGGGGTGGACACCGTGAGCTCGTGCGGTATCGCCGACATCCCCAACTGGAATGGCGGCGAAGGTGGCCTTTTGGCTTTTGGCGATTCTGCCGTGTGCGTTGACCCCACGAGCGAGGAGCTTGCCTCGATCGCGATTTCGTCGAGCGAAACGGTACGCTCGCTGACCGGATGGGATATCCGTTGCGCGCTGCTTTCGCATTCGACTGACGGTTCGATGGATAACGAACTCGTCGACAAGGTACGTCGTGCTCGCGAGATTGCCAACGATCGCCGTCCCGACCTTGCCATCGACGGCGAGTTCCAGTTTGATTCGGCGATTAACCCCAAGGTTGCGGCCAAGAAGGTTCATCGCGAATCCGCTGTTGCAGGGCAGGCCAACGTGGTCATCTGGCCCGATATCAACGTGGGCAATATCGGCGTCAAGATCATCCAGAATCTGACCGGCGCCAATGCTTACGGCCCCATGCTTCAGGGCTTCAAGAAGATCGTGTGCGATTGCTCGCGCTCTGCGCCCGTCGATGAGATCGTCGGCAACGTGGTGATGAGCTGCGTGCGCGCCCAGGCGCTTAAGGAGGCTTAAGGCATGTCCGATAAAAAGACTCCCTGGCGCGTCCTGGTAATCAACCCTGGTTCCACTTCCACGAAGGTGGGCGTTTTTGAGGGCGATGAGTGCAAGCTCAGTAAGAACATTGCGCACGATGCGAAGGACCTTGCCCAGTTCGACGGGGTTTCGGCTCAGATGCCGTATCGCTGCGATCTGATTCTTGGAGCGCTGGGGGAGGCGGGCCTAAAGCTCGAGGACTTTGATGCATTTGTCGGTCGCGGTGGTGGCTTGCTTTCGCTGCCCGGTGGTACGTATGCCATCAACGAGGTTATGCTCGAGCATGCCCGCATCGGTGCGAATGGCGTTCGGCACCCGGCGCAGCTGGGGCCCCAGATTGCCCACGAATTTGCCGTGAAATGTGGCAAGCCCGCCTTTGTGGTGAATCCTCCCGATACCGACGAGCTGTGCGACCTCGCACGCATGACGGGCATTAAGGGCGTGTATCGAAACGTGCACCTGCACGCCCTTAATCTCAAAGAGACCGCCATCCGCCATGCGGCAAAGCTCGGTCGCGCATACGACGAGTGCAACTTTATTGTCTGTCATATCGGCGGTGGCATTTCGATTTCTGCCCACCTTAAGGGCAAGATGGTCGACGGCAACG
>CAJMOL010000124.1 GCA_905215095.1 uncultured bacterium
TGGTGGCGAGGGCTCGACCCCGTCTTCGTCCGCACCACAACCGCCCGCCGGCGAATAACGCCCGCGAGCGGATTTAGCCCGCCTTGCCCCGAGCACATCGGGGTATCATAGCGCTGAATCAACAACCCTCCCTGCGACCGAGCGTAGGGAGGGTTGTGTCGTGAAGAGACATTTGAATGTGTTGGGATGCCTGCAAGGTACCGGCATCCTACCGTTTGCGGACGAATTGCTACCGTTTGCCGAGCGGGTGGCACGCGAGGCACTCGAGGCATTGTCGCCAACACGATGTGCCGGCTGCGAGCGCGCCGGTGCGCTTATTTGCCAAGACTGCTTGGCGGCGCTTGCGCTCATCGACCCGCGGCATAGCTGCACTCGATGCGGCGCCCCGTTTGGAGACTTGCTGTGCACCGAGTGCTCGGTCGAGGGCTCGTCCTCGGCGATGGCCGAAGCACTCGACCGGTGCCTGGCATGTGCCGTTTACACGCATCCGCTGCCGCGGATCATTAAAGCGTACAAAGACGCGGGCGAGCGACGCCTGGCGCCGTATCTGGCAGAGCTGCTATACGACACCGCCTTACATGCCCAGGCCGCGGCACCCGATCGCTTAGGCGGTTGTCCGGCGCCGATGCCGTGGTGTTTGTGCCCGCGACGGCGGCGGCGTTTCGGCGGCGCGGCTTCGATCATATGGAAGCCATCGCGCGCCCATTTTGCGGGCTGTCGGGTGTTCCGCTGCTCGACGCCCTCGTTAAGTACGGCCATGGCGACCAACGTGAACTCGGTCGTGAAGAACGCCGTGAACGCGCCCGAGGCATGTACGAGACCGTTGAGGACGTGCGGGGCCGCCGCCTGCTGCTTATCGACGACGTTATCACCACGGGTGCGACGATGGCAGCGGCTTCGGCGGAACTCAAGCGCGCCGGTGCCGCGGCCGTTGATGGCCTTGCTATCGCACGCGTTTGGTAGGGGTGATTCGTGTGGCGGTAAAGATTGAGCGGTGCAACGAGCCGACAGGCGAACAGCTAGCGGCTTCCATAATCCTAACAGGCGCCTCGGCGCTACGCATGATGCGCGCCGAGCGCCGGCAGATGGGCTACATCGGCTGGAAGGACCTTGAGCCCGATGAAGAGCGCCGCGTGCTGTGTACGTCATCGCCTTCGACCGAGGATATCAATCTTTCCGACTTGGTGCGAATTGGAGTCAAAAGCGGCGAGGTGCAAGAAGATCTGTGCTTGCTGGTGGGATCTGCGGCGCAGCGCCGACGCATGCCTGGTGTGGGCTGGTCCGTGTGTTCCGGGTTGCCTGCCGGCTCGATTCTAGAGGTGGAACCGGGGGTGTACAGCCTATCTCCCGAGGCCCTTTGTGTTGCCGTTGCGCGCGAGGTCGGCTGCATCCAGGCATTTGCCCTGGCTCAGGAGCTGTGCTCTAAGATTTCGCTGAGTGACCGCGGGAAGTATCTGCCTCCCTACACCTCGCCTGTTACGAATAAACTTGCAAAGGACAAGGACCGGCCAGCAGATGTGGGCTACTTTGAGGTTGAGCCGGTGCTGACGCCCGATCGTCTGGCAGATTACCTCGCGGTATGCAAGGGGAATGCGGCCAAACAACTGCAGCGTTTGTGTCCCTACTTGTCAGAAAACCTGCGCTCGCCCATGGAGTGCATCATGCTCGCTCTGTTTTCGCTTCCGTTTTCCTATGGCGGATTTGCCTGCGGTCCCTTTAAGACCGACTACAAGATTGAGTTCGATGACCGCGCGCAGGCAATCTCGGGGATGCCGCATGCAGTTTGCGATGCGTACCAGGAAACAGCCCGGTTTGACCTGGAATACAACGGTGAGCTGGGTCATTCCTCTCGAAGGGGACGTGTCCATGATGAAAAACGCAACACGGGCTTGATTACTATGGGAATCGAGGTCGCGACGGTCAACAACGAAATGCTCTGCGACATGGAAGCGATGGAAGCGCTCGCATGGCGCATCCACCAGCGTATGCGAAAGCGGTACCGGAATCGTGTCGATGCCCGCAGGAAGAAGCAAGAGGCGTTGCTTAACACGCTGCGGGCGTGTTTTGGGCTTAAGCCGGTCTAATTCACGTCGAAAGGAGGAGGGGGGGGGTTAATCATATGCCCTGGCCAAAAAATGGCAAATATGAGTACTGTCACTAAATCAGTAACAGCAAAATCAAAGAATTTAGGACTCGGAGGCGGCGTAAAGAAAGAAGATAATAAACAAACGTAGAATAACTAAGCATCAGATTGGCGACACTAAGCGCAAAATCTGTCCGAGAGGCCAAAATTGCCTGTTACAAAATTGGTAACAGTACTCATATTTGCCATTTTTTGGCCAGGGCACCCTGAGGCGGGCACCCCGGAGCTCCCCGTAGGGGAGCGACGGGCTCAATCAGGACACGAATGGTCCGCTCCGACCTGCAAAATCTGTGCTCACGGTGCGAATGACGCCCCTAACCTTAAACTTTAGCTTGAACTTAGCTATAATGCGCTACGTTCCTGCCAGGCTGTGGTTGCGGACGGACGAAATGTCCATCCTAGTCCAAGACAGACGCGGTCAAAGGGATCCACGTAAGCGACCGCGTGCGCGCGGCGCGATCATGGCGCGTCCTAGATGTAAGCCGCACCGTCCGTTCTACTTTCTTTGGGGCAATACCGCCTCGCGGGCGAGCGGGCCAGTCGTGAAGGTGGCTGCGGCCTCCCGAGCAAACACCCCGGTGCGCAAGTGTGGGGTCAAATACCAGGTCAGCTGGTGGGAACAACCTGATATTCCGCGCAACGCACGGATCGTATACGACACAGAAGGCAGGGTAGTGGACATGGTGAGGGGCAGCTTGATGCACGCGGCTCGGTTAGGTGCTGGGGCCGCAGCGGTCATCGCCGTTTTGGGCCTGAGCGGATGCGCGTTCAACCCACTGTCCACGTTCACGACGCCCACGATTGACCAGATCGAGCGCGAGACCGTTACCCCTACGGTGTCGGACGATGCCCTGGTCACTCCCGGTACCCTGACGGTTGCCCTCGATACCTCCGATGCTCCGCAGGCCATGAAGGGCGCCGATGGTAACCTCACGGGCTACGCGGTCGATGCTGCCCGCGCCCTTGCAAGTCGCATGGGCCTCAAGGTTGCCTTCGTCGATGCGTCTTCTGCCGATTCCGCGCTTGGCGACAAAAAGGCCGACATCTTCATTGGCGACATCAATTCCACGGATGGTGACATCAGCACGCTTGGTACTTGCCTGTACGACGCTGCGGCAGTGTTCGGAAAGACGAGCGACGGCGAGTCGCTGAGCGTTTCCACCGAAACGCTTAACGCCGCTACCCTGGGCGTTCAGACCTCTTCGGCCTCGCAGGAAGCGCTCGCCAAGCAGAGCATCACGGCCAACCAAAAGACCTTCTCCAACATCAACGAGTGCTTTGAGGCGCTCGAGTCCGGCGAGATCGACTACGTGATTTGCGATTCCACGGCCGGCGGCTACCTTGCGCGCCTGATGAGCCAGATCTCTTACGTCGGCGCGCTCGAGACGCCCTCGACGCTCGGCGTCGCGGGCCTCGCGGCCAACGATGAGCTATGCCGTGCCGTGAGCGATGCCCTCGACGGTATCACGGTCGATGGCACGCTCGAGGCGGTTCACTCCGTCTGGTACGGCACGATGCCCTATGACCTCACCACCAAGACGGTCTCGGGCGCCGACGTGCAGCTGACCGACACCGGATCCAGCGAGTCCGCATCCTCCGATTCGAACAGCGAGGGTGCAACCTCCGAGGATAAATCGTCCAGCCAGGAGGGCGCTATCACCGACGACGACATTAACAAGCTCAATAGCTAGTTATTGCTAGGGGTGGTGTCTCCTATGCGCTAGGAGAGACGCCTCTTCACGGTTTCAACACGCATTGCCGGGCTTTCCCAACAGGGGAGCCCGGCTTTTTCGTTTCCATAAAACCAGCAGGTCAAAGACGTTTTTTAGGTGCAAACCTTAAGTCGCCGTCGCCCTCCCATAGCGCACTTTGCCACAGAAAAGTGCGAGACTTCGGTATGCGGTCTCAAGCAATCGTTATTCGGGTCTTTGGGAATCCGCGTGATTAAATGCACGGCAATGGGTACATAGCCAGTACAGTAAGTCCCCGAGGCAGATTGGAGCCACGTATGGATATCAAGGTTTCTGGACGCAAGACGACGGTAACCGATGCTCTGCGTGCGCATGTGGATGAGAAGATCGGCGAGGCGCTCAAGGTTTTCGATATCGAGCCCATGACGGTCGACGTCGTACTTCGCTATGAGAAGAACCCCTCGAACCCCAACCCGGCAATCGTCGAGGTTACGGTTCGCGCTCGCGGTTCGGTGATTCGCGTTGCCGAGCACGGTGCAGATATGTACGCCGCCATCGACCTCTCCGCCGATAAGGTTACCCGCCAGCTGCGCAAGTTCAAGACCAAGGTCGTGGACAACCGCCAGGGCGGTGCCAGCGCCGCGGATGTCGCACCGGTCGAGCGCGTCGAGGATCTGGCCGACCTGCTGCTGCCCGAGGAGGAGGACGACCTGCTCGTCCGTGAGAAGGTCATTGATGTCACCCCGATGACTGAGGAGCAGGCGCTGGTGCAGACCGATCTGCTCGGCCACGACTTCTACGTGTTCGAGAACGCGACGACTGGCCTCATCAATGTGGTGTATCACCGTAAGAATGGTGGATATGGCATCATCAAGCCCCGCATCGAAACACTTGACGAGTAAAATACGTTAACTTGCATGAGTTAACGGCTGGCGGCCATCCCATGCGGGTGGCCGCCTTTTTACGTAAGGAGTCGCTTTGATGGACAAGGCCGCATCCGCCGGTCATTCGAACCGTTGCCGCATCGTCGTCGATACTTGCTGCGACTTTAGCCCCGAGGTCGCCGCGAACCTCGATGTCGATATCCTGGGTTTCCCCTTCATTATCGATGGCGAGGAGCGCACGGATGACATCTGGTCGAGCATCACACCCAAGGAGTTCTACGACCGCATGCGCGCCGGTGCCCGCGTGTCCACCTCGGCTGTGTCGCTCGGTCGCTATATCGAGTTCTTTACCGAGTGTGCCAAGGAGGGCACGCCCACGGTCTACCTGTGCTTTACCTCGGCGCTGTCGTCGAGCTACAACTCCGCGTGCCAGGCGGCAGATGCCGTGCGCGCCGAGTATCCCAACTTTGAGCTCTACGTGGTCGACAACGCTCTGCCCTGCGCGACCGGCGCGCTCTTGGCGCTCGAGGCCGTGCGCCAGCGCTCGGCGGGACTCACCGCCAAGCAGCTGGTCGACTGGGCAAACGAGGCAAAGACCTACGTCCACGGCTACTTTACGCTCGAGAGCTTCGACGCGCTGGCTGCCGGCGGCCGCATTCCGCCCGCGGCGGCACAACTCACGGCAAAGCTCGATGTCAAGCCCGAGCTCTCCTACGACCTTGCCGGCTCGCTGTCGCTGATTGGCGTCAACCGCGGCCGCAAGAAGGCGCTCAAGTCCATCCTCAAATCGTTCCGCGAGAACTACGT
>CAJMOL010000125.1 GCA_905215095.1 uncultured bacterium
TCGTTTTTGGCAACGACAAGCAGTCCGCTGGTGTCTTTGTCGATGCGATGAACAATGCCGGGACGATGCTCGCCGTTAATGCCGGCGGCCGTCTGCTCGCTATGGGCCCACATGATCACGCGCTCGGCTCGCGCGGCGGCAAGGCCAGCGACGGCGGTTCCCCAGGAGCCGGAGCCAATCAGCGCAACATTCATGACTCTCTCCTACTTATCGTCGGGCTCGGTGACGCGCTTGGTAAACGAGAGCTTGGACTCCTTACCGGTCATGAGCTTTTTGATGTTCGCGCGATGGGCCCACACCACGGTGATGCCGATCATCGCCATGCAGAACTTGAGGCCCAGGCTGCTGTACGGAAAGACCGCGCAGGCAGCGATGGGAAGTCCGATGGCAGCGGCGAGCGAGCCCACCGACACGAACTTGGTGATGGCGACGGCCACGATAAACATGCCCAGCAGCGACAGGCCAATGGGCCAGTACCAGGCGAGGATGACACCCAGACCAACGGCGATGCCCTTGCCGCCGTGGAAGTTGAGATAGGGCGAGAAGATATGGCCCCACACGGCTGCCAGGCAAATGACGCCGAGCATCCAGTCGCCGGCGGCACCGGGAGCCATGATGCTCACAGGGAAGCCATAGCCCACGCTCGCGATGAGCGGACGGGCGATAAGGACGCAGATGGCGCCCTTCAGACAGTCGAGCAGCAGCGTGAGCGCCGCGACCTTGGGGCCGGCTACACGCAGGGCGTTGGTGGTGCCGATGTTGCCGGAGCCCGCCTTGCGAATGTCCGTGTGGTTGAACACGCGGCCCAGGATCAGGCCAAACGGAATCGCTCCGATAAAGAACGAGACCACGGCGCAGATGGCGGTCAGAAGAATCGGATTATGCATCCTTTTGCTCCTTCTTCCTAAAGAAGAGTCGAATGGGCGTGCCGGCAAAATCGAAGGTCGAACGCATGCGGTTCTCGACGTAGCGCTGGTAGGTGTCGTTGACCAGGTCGCTGTGGTTGACGAAGAACGTGAACGTCGGCGGGTTGACGCCCGTCTGAGTCACGTAGTGCATGCGCAGGCGGCGCTTGCCGTCCACCACGGTGTGACCGAACTCGCGCAGGTCGGTGAGGAATGTGTTAAGGCGCGAGGTGCTGATCTTTTGCGAACGCGTCTTCTCGGCGGCATCGACCATGCCCCAGATCTTTTCGATGCTGCGGCCGGTCAGAGCAGAGATGCGCAGGTACTGGGCCCAGGGAGCCATGACGCCCAGACGGCGGTCGACGGTCTCCATGCAGGCCTCGCGCTTGCGGTCGTCGTCGAGCAGATCCCACTTGTTGAGCAACACGACGATGGCGCAGCCTCGCTCGATGGCCAAGCCCATGACCTTCTGGTCCTGCTCGGTAACGCCCACGGAGGCGTCGACGACAAGCAGCGCCACGTCGGCGCGATCGATGGCGCGAAGGCCGCGGACCATGGAGTAGTACTCGATGTTCTCGTATACGGTGCTCTTCTTGCGAATGCCCGCGGTGTCGACCATGCGGTAATGCTTGCCGTTGCGCTCGACGACGGTATCGATGGCGTCGCGCGTGGTGCCGGCGATATTGGACACGATGGAGCGGTCGGCACCCAGGATGCGGTTGAACAGCGACGACTTACCGGCATTGGGGCGGCCGATAATGGCGACGTTCAACGCGTCGGGGAACTCGTCGGCGCCCTCGTCCTCTTCCTCGGGGAGCAAGGCCACGATGTCGTCGAGCAGGTCGCCCGTGCCGTGGCCATGCAGAGCCGACAGCGGCGTGGGCTCACCGATGCCGAGCGAATAGAACTCCCAGATGCTGTCGTTCTCGCGATCGGGGTTGTCGAGCTTGTTAACCAGCAGAAAGACCGGCTTGTCGCAGCGCTTGAGCATGCGGGCGACCGACTCGTCCTCTTCGGTGACGCCGGTGCGGCCGTCGACCACAAACAGGATGACGGCGGCTTCCTCGGCGGCGGCGAGGGCCTGGTCGCGGATGGACGTGGCAAAGACGTCATCGCTCTTAAGCGGCTCGATACCGCCCGTGTCGACGATGGTGAACTCGCGGCCGTTCCAATCGGCCGTGTGATACGAGCGGTCGCGCGTGACGCCGCGGGACTCGTGGACGATAGCGTCCGAGGTCTGGGCCAGGCGGTTAACGAGCGTGGACTTGCCCACGTTGGGGCGTCCGACGACGGCGACGATAGGTTTCATCTGCACTCCTTTAATGGGTAGGGTCAGCGGAATTAGTAGAGTCGGCAGGCACAATGCCAAGGATGTGCTCCAGGGTATCGAGCAGTTCATGCGGCATGGTCGACACCACATGAACATCGGCGCCGCGACTGGTAAGGCTTGCGAGTAAATCGTCACGATGATACTCGTCAAGCGTCATGTCGTCAGCGTTGAACATGAGCTTAGGCACAAAGAGCATAACCCCTGACAGGTCTTTCGGCAGCTGCTCAAGGATATCGCTGGCGACGATGAGGCCGGTCACGTCCACGTTACCGCCGAAGTAGCGGTTTTTGATGGCCGTGACGGTGCCGGAAAGGCCCTGTGGAGACTCCACGAAGCGGGCGACGGTATCGCGTGCGCTGGCGCCCGAAAGACATACCAGGCGCTGGTCGCGGTCGGTCATAGCCTTGCGAACGCGGGCAAGGCGCTCGGCGCCGGTGGCAAGCACGTCGTCGGTCTCGTCCAGATACGAGCGGATCATGCCGATGCCGTCGTAGTACTGCGGGTAGCCGTCGTAAAAGTCCGCCTCGGGCGGCTCGATGCCGGCGTCCAGATAGAACTCGTCGCTCATCTGGAACGTGTGGCGGCCAAAGCGCTCGTAGGCTCGATCCTGGAAGGGACGGATCATGGCAATGGTCTCGCGCGCGAGCTCAGGTTTGTCGCTGTATGACCAAGTAAAGCGATTCTGGTGCTTGGTGAAGCCCAGCGGCACGATGCCCAGGCTCGTGATCTGCTCGTGCTCCTCGCAAAAGCGCAGGGTCTTTTGCAGTTCCTCGCCGTCGTTCATGCCGGGGCACAGCACGATCTGCGCGTGAATCTCGATGCCGGCGGCCATGATGGCCTCGAGCACATCCATGCCGCGCTGGGCGTTGCGGCCCATCATGCGGCGGCGGACGTCGGGGCTTACGGCGTGGACCGAGACGTTCATCGGGCTCATGTTGCGGTCGATAACGTTTTGCACGTCCTCGTCGGTGAGGTTCGTGAGCGTGACAAAGTTACCCTGCAAAAAGCTCAGGCGGTAATCGTCATCGCGAATATAGAGCGTAGAGCGGCCGCCCTTGGGCAGCATGGTCATAAAGCAGAACACGCAGGCGTTCACACAGGTTCGCATGCCATCGAAGATGGGGCCATCGAACTCAAGGCCCCAGTCCTCGCCCGGGAAGCGGTCGAGTTCCACGGGGGTGACGGTGTTGTCGCGCGGGTCGAGAACCTCGAGGTCGACGGTGTCGTCGTCGGCCTCCCAGAGCCACACGATCATGTCGGTGAGTACCTCACCGTTGACCGTAAGCACGCGCATGCCCGGCTCGATACCCACATCCCATGCGGGCGATTCGGGGCGCACGTTTTTAACGAGCGCGCCATCACCCGGCTCGGGGTCGCGGCTGCGCCCGTAATCGGCCACCTCGGCGGCGTATGCGGGTACGGTCTGGTCCATGATTAGCGGCAAAGCTCCTTGATGCGCGCGACGGCGCGTTCGATGTGTTCTTGCGGGGTGGAAGCGCCGGCGGTGATACCGATGTGGCGCGCCCTGGCAAACCATGCGGCCTCGAGCTCGGAAGCTTCCTCGATGTGATGGGTATGCTCGCAGGCATCGGCGCAGATCTGTGCCGGGATGCCGGGGAGAGCGCCGTGGCCTCGGCGGTGGAGATTGGCAAGTGCGGCAGCGGCCTGCTGGCGTTCGCTCGTAGCAGCGCAGATGGTGTTGATCACACGCAGTTCCTGCACGCGAGGCGTGATGGCAGCCACGACCTCGGCTAAGTTCTGCGCGGTCTGGGTGGTCTGCACAACCAGGCCCACCTTGCCCTTGAGTGACAGCGCGTCCGCATCGTCGGCACAGCTCACGACCTGCGCGTCATCGCCGGCGTGGCCCAGGATGCCCTCGACTTCGGGGTGGCCCGGCTCGCCCACGACGATCACACGGTAGCCCTCGCGCACCAGGCGCTCGGCGGCCACGTGGACCTTCTTGACGTAGGGGCAGGTGGCGTCGACCACGGTAAGACCGCGATCGTGAGCTGCATCGATCACCTGCGGCACCACGCCGTGGGCGCGGATGATTACGGTGCCCGACGCGGCATCGTCCAAGGTGTCGGCCAGACCAACGCCTGCCTCGGCAAGCTCGCGCACCACGATGGGGTTGTGGATGAGCGGGCCCAGGGTGTGGACCTGAGCGCTCTCCCCTGCCTGCGGCGCGGTGGCCAGCGCCATGTCGAGCGCGCGCTGCACGCCGTAGCAGGTGCCGGCATGGGCTGCGATCTCGATGGTGGGGACGACCTCCTCAGCGGCGGCCGCAGCGGTATTCATGACGTTCTCACCCATGGCTAGAACCTGCCCGGGTGCTCGGCGCACAGGTCGTCGCGCATGGCGTAGACGCGGTTCATGGCCTCGGACTCAAACCATGCCAGGCGCTCCTTGCGCTTGAGCTCGGCCGGTGCGTCGGAAAGCGAGACAGCCTTGCCGGCACGAATCCAGCACTTCTTGGGGCGCATGAGCTTTTTGCCTTTGGGCGTGATGTCGGCCCAGCCACAAATGGCGAGCGGGTTGACGGGCGCCTTGCCCATCTGGGCGATGAGCGCAAAGCCGCCGTGGACCTCGGGCTTGATCTCGCGCGAGCGGATGCGCGTGCCCTCGGGGAAGATCAGGACGTCCTCACCGCGCTGCAGAGCATGCTGGGCGGCGCGCAGACACTTCATGTCGGCGGTGCCGCGCTCGACAGGAATACCGCCCACGCGGCTAAAGGCCCAGCGCACAATCTTGGTCTTGGCAAACTCGGACTTAAAAATGGGGCGAATGCGGCGGCCGCCAAAGAACAGCGCCGTCTCTACAGCCAGGAGCTCGGCCATCGAGGTGTGGTTGCAGATGACCACGCTGCCGCGGCCTTCCTGGCGCTCAAACAGCAAGTCGGCGTCCTCGACCTTCCAGCGCCACATGAGCTTGGAGAAGACCCACAGGATGCCCATGACCACGACGACGGTGCCGCGGATGAGCGCCGGGAACTCGGCGTACGGGGCGTTGTAGTAATCCTCGGGCGTCTGCTTAAACAGGCGCATGGGCTACCTCCTTTGGTTGATGAGGTCCTCGATAATGCGGACGACCTCATCGATGGTGTGGGCGGTGGAGTCGACGTGCACGGCGTCCTCGGCGGGCACGAGTGGCGCGACCTCGCGGCTGCTGTCGAGCTTGTCGCGCTGCTTAAGGGCGTCGAGGGTCTCGTCGACCTCGGCTTCGAGCTGCTCGGACGTGAGCGGCTGGGCGTCGTTTTGGTGACGCTGCAGCACGCGGCGGCGGG
>CAJMOL010000126.1 GCA_905215095.1 uncultured bacterium
CGACGCCCGTTTTCTTTCTCGGGAAAGAAAATGGGGGTCGCATTCGTGCAGCGCCTGCGGCGCTGCTTTCCCCGCGCCCGCAGGGCGCGTCCCCCCCTTCGAGGGGTATAAAAAAGAGGGCATCTCTTCGAGATACCCCCTTTTATCATCCTAACAGGGTTTGGAGCAAGGGGTTCCTGCTCCCCTTTCGCGCTCTTAGAGCGCTTTGAGAAGGCCGGTGGCCTCGTTGAACTCGTTGATAAGCTCGTCGAGCTCCTTCGCCTGCGCGTGGACAGCGTCCCACGTGCCCTTGGTGTCGTACCAGAGGGCGTTGAGGTCCTTGACGTCGCGCGCCTGCTGCTCGACCCAGGTGTAGTACTTGAGGTTGTGGATGCGCTTGCGGTCCTCGTACGTCAGCTCCATCATGCTGTCGGTCTTCAGGCCGAGCATGTGCAGGTTGTGGTCGAGGCGGGCCTCCTCGGCGTTGTACGCGCCGTGCATCTCGTTGAGCTCCTCAATGCGGCTGCCGTACATCACAGCGGAGTCGGTCAGAACGGTGCAGACGACATCGTCCTCGGTCAGCTCATAGTACTTGGCCATCTTGATGCAGCACAGGACGTTTGCAATGCCGGAGATGCCGAGCCAGGTGAGCTTTTCGATGAGCTCGTCGGAGAGCTTGAGCTCTTCTTTGAGGTACTTCTTACCCTCTGCCGTGTTGAAAAGGCGCAGCAAACGCTGGGAATCCTCATCGTCGATGGCGATGGCCATGTCAGTGTTCTTCACGTTGTGGATCCAGGGGATGTGCTTGTCGCCGATGCCCTCAATGCGGTGGCCGCCGAAGCCGTTATTCAGGATCGTCGGGCACTGGAGCGCTTCGCCCACACCGAGTTTCATGCCTGGATAACGCTCCTTGAGGAGGTCGCCCGCGCTCATCGTACCGGCGGAACCGGATGTGAAGCACGCGCCCGCGAGACGCTGGCCGGGCTTCTTCACGGCCTCGAAGAGGTCTGCAAGGGCGTAGCCCGTGACATTGTAGTGCCACAGCGGGTTGCCCATCTCTTCAAACTGGTTGAAGATCATCATGCTGGGGTCCTGCTTGAGCTCCCAGGTCTTGTCGAAAATCTCCTTGACGTTGGACTCGCAGCCTGGCGTCGCAATGACCTGACCGGCGATCTTGGAGAGCCATTCGAAGCGCTCCTTGCTCATCTCCGCGGGGAGAATGGCGACGGAGTCGACGGCGAGGAGCTTCGAGTTGAACGCGCCGCCGCGGCAGTAGTTACCGGTGGAGGGCCACACGGCGTGATGATACGTCGCGTCGAACTGGCCGGTGACGAGGCGCGGGGCGAGGCAGCCGAACGAAGCGCCGACCTTGTGGCAGCCCGTGGGGAACCACTTGCCCGCCATGGCGAGAATGCGGCAGGGAACGCCAGAGAGCTCGGACGGAATTTCAACATAATTCGGCACGGCCTGATAGAGGCCGCCGGTCTCCTTGGCTTCGTTCTTCCACGTGATGCGGAAGAGGTTCAGCGGGTTGACGTCCCAAAGGCCGACGGTCTTGAGCTTTTCCTGAATTTTCTCAGGGATGGTCTCAGGATGCTGCATCTGCGCGATGGTCGGGATGATAACGTTGTTTTCCTTGGCCTTCTCAATGTTGTGCTGCAGGCCGGTCTTGTTGATGGTCAAATCGATCTTGCCCATGGTTCACTTCTCCTCCTGTTGTTTGTCAATATAAGAATATAGTGTATATTTGGATATGCCGAAGTATTTTGCGATCTTGTCTCCGGACTTTGTGACGAGGAATGCCCCGCTCTGGCTCAAAAAGCCGATGGCACGCATCTTGTCCTCCTTATTCATCAGGGCGACGGGCTTGCCAACGAGCGCGACCGACTGGGCGATCAGCTCGTCAAGCAGGTTGTTGACGTTCACGATCTTTTCCGGCTCGCCCTGCGTCTTATCCTTTGTGTCGATCAACTCGTGCACCGCATCCTCGACCATCAGGAGCGAGGAAATGTCGTAATTGATGCCAAGGATTGCGGCGACCTTGCCGCTCCTGCCGCGGATGTACATGGTGGAAGACTTCAATATCTTCCCGTCCGGCGTTTTGGTGAGGTAGCTCAAGTGGTCGCTCGGCTGCGCGTCGGCCTGACGCACCTGCTCTAAAACAACGTGCGACGCGCCGTCGCCCACCTTGCGGCCTGTGACGTGGCCGTTCTCGATGGCAACGATGGAATGCTCGGGGTGCTTGGCGCCCACATCGTGGATCACCACCTCGCAATGGCTGCCAAAGGTCGCGGCGATGCCCTTTGCGACCTGCTCCAGGGTCTTCAGCGTTGCGGCTTCTATGGTCTATCCCTCCTCTGATCGCCCGTCCGCCCCATTTTGCTGTGCAAATTGCACAGCTTTCCATCGGAACGGGCATGTTCTTTCATCCCTATAATACCATAAATTGATCGAATTGCAATCACTTTCTTAAAAAATTTTTGAAATGCAAATTTTTTGTTTGACAACTGCCGTTCTTATGCTATGATAAGGACAGTGTAACAGAAAATTAACCCCGATCGACAGAAAATACTATTACTTTTAACGGAGGTTTTACCATGGATTTCGAAGCCATCAAGAAAGCCGCACAGGCCTACGGCCCCGATATGACCCGCTTCCTGCGTGATATGATCGCCATCCCCAGCGAGAGCTGCGAGGAAAAGGGCGTCGCCCACCGCATCGCCGAGGAGATGAAGAAGCTCGGTTACGATAAGGTCGAGTTCGACGCGCTCGGCAACGTCATCGGCTGGATGGGCTCGGGCGACAAGATCATCGCCATCGACTCCCACATCGACACCGTCGGCATCGGCAACCGCGAAAACTGGACGCACGACCCGTACGAGGGCTACGAGGATGACAAGGTCATCTACGGCCGCGGCGGCAGCGACCAGGAGGGCGGCATGGCTGCGGCGGCCTATGGCACGAAGATCATGAAGGACCTCGGCCTCATTCCCGAGGGCTACAAGATCATGGTCGTCGGCTCCGTGCAGGAGGAGGACTGCGACGGCATGTGCTGGCAGTACATCTACAACAAGGACGGCATTAAGCCCGAGTTCGTCATTTCCACCGAGCCCACCGACGGCGGCATCTATCGCGGTCACCGCGGCCGCATGGAGATCCGCGTCGACGTTCACGGCACCTCCTGCCACGGCTCCGCTCCCGACCGCGGCGACAACGCCATCTACAAGATGGCCGACATCATCGCCGACGTTCGCGCTCTCAACAACAACGGCTGCGACGAGTCGACCGACATCAAGGGCCTCGTCAAGATGCTCGACCCCAAGTACAACCCCGAGCACTTCGAGGACGCCCGCTTCCTGGGCCGCGGCACCTGCACCGTCAGCCAGATCTTCTACACCAGCCCCAGCCGCTGCGCTGTCGCTGACTCCTGCGCCATCTCCATCGACCGTCGTATGACCGCCGGTGAGACCTGGGAGTCCTGCCTGGACGAGATCCGCAACCTGCCGGCCGCCAAGAAGTACGGCGACGACGTGAAGGTCTCCATGTACATGTACGACCGTCCGTCCTGGACCGGCGAGGTCTACGAGACCGAGGCTTACTTCCCCACGTGGATCAACAAGGAGACCGCTCCGCACGTCAAGGCCCTCGTCGACGCCCACAAGGCCATGTTCGGTGACGAGCGCATCGGCTGCGAGCCCAGCATGGACAAGCGCACCGGTCGCCCGCTGTGCGACAAGTGGACCTTCTCCACGAACTGCGTTTCCATCCAGGGCCGCTACGGCATCCCCTGCGTGGGCTTTGGCCCGGGTGCCGAGTCTCAGGCTCACGCTCCCAACGAGGTTACCTACAAGGACGACCTGGTCACCGCTGCCGCCATGTATGTGGCTGCCCTGAACCTCTACGATCCGAGCCAGGCCGATGGCGACGCCACCGTGTTCCGCGCCGGTCTGACCAACAACAAGATCGACTAGTCCCATTCCTCGATCTTGTTGAGCCGGGGGCAGTTTATGCCCCCGGCGCCTCCTGTTGACTTGGGGCCCGCGGTCGTTATCTCCCATGCTTCCTCGACGGTGGCGGGTCCTCGTCATAGCGCTCTGCATGTTCTAGCCACACGCGCATGCCGGAGCGCATCTACTCATTGCGATCGTTTCACCTTTAGAAAGGACATTTACATGGACGCCAAGTTTACCGAGCTCGTCGAGCAGCTGAACGGCCTCGATTTTAAGGGTATGTACGGCAGCGACTTCCTGCACACCTGGGACAAGACCACCGATGAGCTCAAGGCTCTCTACATCGTCGCCGACGCCCTGCGCGAGCTGCGCGAGAACAACGTCTCGTCCAAGATCTTCGACTCGGGTCTGGCCGTCTCCCTGTTCCGCGACAACTCCACCCGTACGCGCTTCTCCTTCTCTAAGGCCGCCAACCTGCTCGGCCTTGAGCTGCAGGACCTGGACGAGAAGAAGTCCCAGATCGCTCACGGCGAGACCGTCCGCGAGACCGCTACCATGATCTCCTTCATGGCCGACGTCATCGGCATCCGCGACGACATGTACATCGGCAAGGGCGACGCCTACATGGCTGAGGTCTCCGAGTCAGTCCAGCAGGCCTACGAGGACGGCGTTCTGGATCACCGTCCCACGCTCATCTCCCTGCAGTCCGACTCCGATCACCCCACGCAGTCCTCTGCCGACATGCTCTACCTCATCAACGAGTTTGGCGGCCTTGAGAACCTCAAGGGCAAGAAGGTTGCCGTCACCTGGGCCTATTCGCCCTCTTACGGCAAGCCGCTGTCCTGCCCGCAGTCGCTGATCAGCCTGCTGCCCCGTTTTGGCATGGACGTCACCCTGGCTCACCCCGAGGGCTACGACCTCATGCCCGAGGTCGTCGAGCGCGCCAAGAGCTATGCCGCCGAGTCCGGCACCACCTTTAAGCAGGTCAACACCATGGCCGAGGCCTTCGAGGGCGCCGACATCGTGATCCCCAAGAGTTGGGCTCCGTTTGCCGCCATGGAGAAGCGCACCAACCTGTACGCCGAGGGCGACGACGCCGGCATCGCAGCGCTCGAGAAGGAGCTGCTCGCTCAGAACGCTACGCATCAGGATTGGTGCTCCACGACCGAGCTCATGGAGAAGACTGCCAACGGCCAGGACACCATCTTTATGCACCCGCTGCCCGCCGACATCTCCGGTGTCTCCTGCGAGCACGGCGAGGTTAACGCCGACGTCTTCGACATGCACCGCGTGGGCATGTACAAGGAGGCCAGCTACAAGCCGTACGCCATCGCTGCCATGATGTTCCTGCAGAAGGTTGCCGATCCCGCCGCTACCCTCAAGGCCCTCGACGAGCGCAACACCGCCCGTTGGTTCCAGGCCTAAAGCTGGGCTGAGAAATGGCTAAGCGTATTGTTGTCGCCCTGGGCGGAAACGCCCTCGGCGCCAACCTTCCCGAGCAGATGGAGGCCGTCAAGACGACTTCCAAGGCCATCGTCGACCTGATTGAAGAAGGACATGAGGTCATCAT
>CAJMOL010000127.1 GCA_905215095.1 uncultured bacterium
CAGACGACGCTTGATACTTATCGCGCCCTGTCGCGCGAGATTCCCCACGTTCCGCTTCACCTGGGCGTGACGGAGGCCGGAACCAAGCTGCAGGGCACCATCAAGAGCTCGGTGGGCCTTGGTATCCTGCTGTCTGAGGGTATCGGTGACACCATGCGCGTCTCGCTCACGGCCGATCCGGTTGAGGAGCCGCCGGTTGTCTGGGGTATTCTGCAGTCGTTGGGCCTGCGTCGCCGTGGCCCCGAGATTGTCTCGTGCCCCACGTGCGCCCGCTGCCAGGTTAACCTGATTCCTATCGCCGAGGAAGTAACCGAGCGGCTTAAGAACTATGCCGCGCCGCTTTCGATTGCCGTCATGGGATGTGCCGTTAATGGCCCCGGTGAGGCTTCTGATGCCGACCTGGGCGTTGCTTGCGGACGTGGTCAGGCCCTGCTCTTTTCGCATGGCCAGATCATTGGTAAAGTAGCTGAGGATCAAATTGTCGACGCGCTTATGGCCGAGGTCGACAAGCTTATTGAGGAGAAATAAATGACTCGAGCAATGTATATGTCTAAGCTCTATGCGCCGACGCTTAAAGAGGATCCGGCCGACGCCGAGCTTGCAAGCCATCGTCTGCTGCTTCGTGCCGGTATGATCCGCAAGGAGGCCGCCGGTCTCTATTCCTATCTGCCGCTCGCTTGGCGCTCGATTCGTAAGATCGAGAACATCGTGCGCGACGAGATGGATGCCGCCGGCGCCCAGGAGCTCATGATGCCCATTATGGTCGATGCCGAGCTGTGGCGTGAGTCCGGCCGCATCGATGCCTATGGTAAGGAGCTCGTGCGCTTTGACGACCGTCATGGTCGCGAGTTTGTGCTGGGCCCCACGCACGAGGAGACCGTCACGGCCCTGGTGCGCAACGAGCTGCGCTCCTACAAACAGCTGCCCGTCAACCTGTACCACATCCAGGATAAGTTCCGCGACGAGTTCCGTCCCCGCTTTGGCCTGATGCGCGGCCGTGAGTTCATCATGAAGGACGCCTACAGCTTCTCTGCCACGCAGGAGAGCCTGCAGGAGGAGTACGACAAGATGAAGCAGGCCTACGCCAACATCTGCGAGCGCTGCTACATCAAGGCTCTGCCCGTTGTCGCCGACTCCGGCGAAATCGGCGGCGACACCTCCGTCGAGTACATGGCGCTGGCCGACGCCGGCGAGGCTTCGCTCGTCTACTGCGATGATTGCGGCTTCGCCGCCGACGATGAGGCTGCAAGCACCAAGGTCGTTGTGACCGAGGGTCCCGGCGACGGCACGCTCACCAAGGTCGAGACTCCGGGTATGGGCACCATCGAGGCCGTCGCCAAGTTCTTCGGCTTCCCCGAGAACGGCACGCGCAAGTCGCTGGCGTTGATTGACTCCGAGGGCAAGCCGGTCGTGGCCATTGTTCCGGGCGACCACGAGCTCAACGACTGTAAGGCCGAGCACGTCTTTGGCAAGGGCTATCGCATGATGACCGACGAGGAGCTCCAGACTTACAGTCTGCATAAGGGCTTTATCGGACCGGTTAACCTGCCCGATGGTATTCGTCTGGTCTGCGACGAGAGCCTGCGCGAGTCCAAGCAGTGGGCTTGCGGTGCCAACGAGGTCGATTATCACTTTACCGGCGCCTGCCCCGAGCGCGACTTTACCGTCGATGAGTGGGCCGACCTGGTCACCGTCGTTGCCGGCGATCCCTGCCCGCACTGCGGCAAGCCGCTCTCTGCTGCCCGCGGCATCGAGGTCTCTCAGGTCTTCCAACTGGGTACCAAGTATTCCGAGGCCATGGGTGCCACCTTTATGGATGAGGACGGCAAGGAAAAACCGCTGATCATGGGTTGCTACGGCGTGGGCGTGTCTCGCTCGCTTGCTGCCGTCGTGGAGCAGCACAATGACGAGCATGGCATCGTCTGGCCGGTCTCTGTCGCTCCGTACGAGGTGGCGGTGATTCCGCTCGATCCCAAGAAGGAGGAGTGCGAGACCGTCTGCGACCAAATCGTCGAGGGCTTGTGCGCCGTTGGTATCGAGGTCGTCGTGGATGACCGCGACGAGCGTCCCGGCTTTAAGTTTGCCGACAACGACCTTATGGGTTTCCCATATCAGGTCGTTCTGGGTAAGCGTGGTCTCAAGAATGGCACGGTGGAGCTCAAGGACCGTGCTACCGGCGAGCGTGAGGACGTGGCGATTGACGAGGTCGTCGCCAAGGTTGCCGAGCTGGTGAAGGCTGCCCGTCGCTAATCGACGTTTCTGCTATTAGATGCAATTACAGGACTGCCCCGTATCTCTCTTAGGATGAGAAGCGGGGCAGTCCTTTTTGTTGCGTGAATCAGCTCGACGGGTAAAGAAAAACCCCACAGCCCAAATGAGCTGCGGGGTTTTCTTTGTGCCTCCGATGCGAAGCGAATCGCTCAGATATTACTGATAATCGACGACGTCGATCCAGTTCTTCAGGAACTCATCGTTCACGTTGCGCTTACGAGCGAGCTCGGATGCGGCGACGATGCTCGTCCACTGACGCACGACCTGCATGGGCATGTCGGCGCGGTCGCAGTAGAGCTCCAGGTAGGCCTCGGCCTGATCCTTGCTGTTGAGGGCAAAGAGCAGGTAGGTGGTGGCAACGTCGGCAGCAGGGGAGCCCTGGGTGGCGTGTGCCCAGTCGCAGACGTACAGCTGGCCATCGTCGCCGACGATGACGTTGGAAGGGTTGAAGTCGCCGTGGCAGACCTTGAACTCCTTGGTCATGCCGTCCAGACGCTCCTGAAGGTTGTAGCGCGTGGTTGCATTGAGCTGATCAAGGCTGTCGATCATGCGGGCGAACTTGTCGCGCTGACGGTTAAGCAGCGGGGAGGTGTAGCCGTGGATCTCGATCTGGAGGTCGACGAACATCTCGAGGTACTCACCAAAGCGCTGGGGCTCGGCAGTCATCTTCTCGGCAAGGGTGGTGCCCGGAACCTTCTCGGTCACGAGCGCCCAGCCGTTGGCGTTCTCGAGCTGGGAAACCTCGAGCGCCTTGGGGCTGCGGATGCCGCACTCATTGATGCGGGCAAGATTCAAAGCCTCGTTGAACACGTCGGAGACGGGCTTGGTCTCGTTAAAGACCTTGACGATCTTGTCGCCCAGGTCGTAAACGACCTTGTTGCCACGGCGGACGAGCTCGGTCTTGGAATCGGGTAGCAGCATGGTTGCATCCTTTCAACGATGCGATAGAAGCGACGGCGGGGGTGTGTGAAACACCCGTGCACCCCCGCCGTTAAAAACCGTGCTAGAACTAGCAGACGGCGTAATCCTGAGGCTCTCGGCCGTAGTAGGCGTCCAGGTAGAGCTCCTTGATCTCGCTCATGAGCGGGTAGCGCGGGTTGGCGCCGGTGCACTGGTCGTTGAAAGCCTGCTCGGTCATTTCGTCGAGGGTGTCGAGGAAGTACTGCTCGTCAACACCGTAGTCGGCGATGGTCTTCTTGACACCGATGAAGTCGCAGAGCTCGGTGAGCTTGGTGATGAAGTTCTCGAAGACCTCACGGTCGTCCTTGCCGTCGATGCCGCAGTAACGAGCCATCTCGGCGTAGTTGTGCAGCGCGTTGGGGTAAGGATACTGGGAGAAGGTACCCATCTTGACGGGAGCCTCGGCGGCGTTGTAGCGCATAACGCGGGTCAGGATGACAGCGTTTGCGAGGCCGTGGGGCAGGTGATGGAAAGCGCCGAGCTTGTGGGCCATGGAGTGGTTGAGGCCCAGGAAGGCGTTACCGAATGCCATACCGGCCATGCAGGATGCGTTGTGCATCTCCTCGCGAGCGTGCGGATCCTTGGCACCGTTGGTGAAGGAGCTCGGGAGGTTCTCGAAGACGAGCTTTGCGGCGCGCTCGGAGAGGCCCTTGGTGTAATCGGAAGCCATGATGGAGACGTAGGACTCGATGGCGTGGGTCATGACGTCAATACCGGAAGCTGCGGTGAGGCCCTTCGGGGCGGTCATGCAGTTGTCGGCGTCGACGATAGCCATGTTGGGGAGCAGCGCGTAGTCGGCGAGCGGCCACTTGATGCCGGTCTCCTTGTCGGTGATGATGGCGAACGGCGTGCACTCGGAGCCAGTGCCCGAAGAGGTCGGGACGGCGACGAAGTAAGCCTTCTTGCCCATCTCGGGGAAGGTGAAGATACGCTTGCGGATGTCCATGAAGTCCATGGCCATGTCCTCAAACTTGCACTCGGGGTGCTCGTACATCATCCACATGATCTTGCCGGCGTCCATTGCGGAACCGCCGCCGACGGCGATGATGACATCCGGCTCGAAGAGCGTCATCTGCTTGGCGCCGCGACGTGCGCACTGCAGGGAGGGATCGGGCTCAACGTCGTAGAAGCAGTCGTGAGCGATGCCCATTTCATCGAGCTTGTCTGTGATTGGCTTTGTGTAGCCATTCTTATAAAGGAATGAGTCAGTAACGATGAATGCTCTCTTCTTACCCATTACATCCTTGAGTTCCTGAAGAGCTACAGGCATACAGCCCTTCTTGATATAAACCTTTTCAGGTGCTCTGAACCAAAGCATATTTTCTCTCCTCTCGGCCACTGTCTTAATATTGATAAGGTGCTTGCAACCAACATTCTCAGAAACAGAGTTGCCGCCCCATGAACCACAGCCGAGTGTGAGTGAAGGAGTAAGCTTGAAGTTGTAAAGGTCACCGATACCACCCTGTGAAGAAGGTGTGTTAACAAGGATACGGCAAGTTTTCATTCTTGATGCGAACTCGTCAATCTTTGCTCTTTCGTTTACAGCGTCAACATAAAGTGAAGATGTGTGACCGTAACCGCCATCAGCAATAAGATGCTCAGCCTTTGCAATAGCATCTTCAAAATCTTCAGCCTTGTACATAGCGAGTACAGGAGAAAGCTTCTCGTGAGCAAACTCTTCGCTGATGTCAACTGATTCTACCTCACCGATAAGAACCTTTGTTTCCTCAGGAATTGTTACACCTGCAAGAGCTGCGATTGTAACAGGCTTCTGACCAACAATCTTGGCGTTAAGAGCGCCGTTGATGATGATAGTCTTTCTAACCTTCTCTGTCTCTTCCTCGTTAAGGAAGTAGCAGCCACGAGCCTTGAATTCCTTCTTAACTTTGCTGTAAATCTTCTTTTCAACGATAACAGACTGCTCTGAAGCACAGATCATACCGTTATCAAATGTCTTTGAGTGGATAATTGAGTTAACTGCGAGTAAAATGTCAGCTGTTTCATCAATGATAGCAGGTGTGTTACCGGCGCCAACACCGAGTGCAGGCTTACCTGATGAATAAGCAGCCTTAACCATGCCGGGGCCGCCTGTTGCGAGGATGCAGTCAGCTTCCTGCATAAGTGTGTTTGTGAGTTCGAGTGAAGGAATATCAATCCAGCCGATGATACCCTCCGGAGCGCCTGCCTTAACAGCAGCTTCAAGAACAACCTTAGCCGCTGCAATTGTTGATTTCTTAGCTCGT
>CAJMOL010000128.1 GCA_905215095.1 uncultured bacterium
GCTCCAAGTCTTTGCGGGCGGCGCCTGCTACGGTGCCATGGCCACGACCTACAAGCTCGCCTACGCCGCGGGCTTCACCTCGGCGCAGGTGGTGGCGAGCCAGGCGTGGTTCGGCTGCCTCTTCTTCGCCCTCGCCACACTCGCGGGCCACGCACTCGGGCACCGCTGGCAGCGCGTGGGCTGGAAGCTCGCCCTCAAGCTCATGGGCCTGGGAGCCCTCACCTGCCTCACCTCAATCCTCTATTGCTACGCCATGAGCGTGCTGCCCGCCCCGGTGGCGCTCACGCTCCTCTTCCAGTTCACGTGGCTGGGGCTCCTGTGGCAGACCGTCATGACGCGCCGACCGCCGAGGGTCCTCCAAGTGGTCTCCGCCCTGGTCATCGTCTTCGGAACGGTGTTCGCCAGCGGCGTTTACAGGACCGGCATCACCGGGTACGACCCCGTGGCCCTGCTCTGCGCACTGGGGGCGGCCGTGTCTTGCTCCCTCTTTGTCACCCTCTCCGGCAGGGTCGAGGCCCCCTGCTCGTCCGAGCAGCGCGGCGTCATCGTGTGCGCGGGCTCCGTGGCCATGTCGCTCACGGTGTGCCCGGACTACGTCGTCTCGGGCGTCCTCGCCCAGGGCATCCTGCCCTTTGCCGTCATCGCCGGCTTCTTTGGCATGCTCTGCCCGGTCCTGCTCTTCGGCATGGGCTCTCCGCACCTGCCCGCAGGCCTCTCCACTGTCATGGCCGCCGCGGAACTCCCCGCCGGCCTGCTCATCGCCATGATCGTCCTCGGCGAGCCGCTCGGCGTCGTCGAGTGGCTGGGCGTCGCCATCATCCTCGCCGGCGTATGCCTGGCACAGGTCCCCTCCCTGTTTGGAGGCCGGGAGGCACGTCGCGTCGCCGCAGGGCAAGCCGTCAGCTAGTCACCCCTTCACAGGCGGCCCGCGCGCATCAGGGAAAGGGCCACGGGCCCGGCGCGTGAGGTCGTAAGGACGTTATAAAGCGTCCCCCGCAGAGATGGGGGCGCCAGAGAGAAGGAGGCACCATGCCATTTCCAAAAGGGTTCCTGTGGGGAGGAGCCACCGCCGCCAACCAATGCGAGGGAGGTTATGACGAGGGCGGCCGCGGCCTTGCCAATGTCGACGTCATCCCACACGGGCCGGATCGCAACGACGTGAGTCGCGGCCTGAGGCGCATGCTCGACTTCGAGCCCGGGTACTACTACCCGGCCCAGACGGGCATCGACTTCTACCACCACTACCGCGAGGACATAGCCCTCTTCGCGGAGATGGGCTTTAAGGTCTTTCGCCTCTCCATCGCCTGGAGCCGCATCTTCCCCAACGGCGACGAGGAGGAGCCCAACGAGGCCGGGCTCGCCTTCTACGAGGACGTGTTCCGCTGCTGCCGCGAGCACGGGATCGAGCCCCTCGTGACCATCACGCACTTCGACTGCCCCATCCACCTCGTCAAGAAGTACGGCGCCTGGCGAAACCGCACCCTTATCGAGCTCTACAAGCGGCTTGTGACGGTGCTCTTCAACCGCTACCGCGGCCTCGTGCGCTGGTGGATCACGTTCAACGAGATGAACATGATCTTGCACCGTCCCTTCATGGGTGCCGGCATCGTCCTCGAGCCCGGGGAGAATGCCCGCGAGGCCGAGTACCGCGCCGCGCACAACGAGCTCGTGGCGAGCGCCTGGGCCACCAAGATCGCCCACGAGGTCGATCCGGAGAACAGGGTGGGCTGCATGCTCGCCGCGGGAAGCTACTACCCCTACTCCTGCCGCCCCGAGGACGTCCGCGCGGCGCAGGTCAAGAACCAGGAGGACCTCTTCTTCGTGGACGTGCAGGCACGCGGGCGCTACCCCGGCTACGCGCTCAAGATGCTCGAGCGCGAGGGCATCGACGTGGGCATGACCGCCGAGGACGAGCGCATCCTTGCGGAGAACACCGTCGACTTCATCTCGTTTAGCTACTACTCCTCGCGCTGCACCGCGGGCGACCCCGACTCCGTGGGCGGCGTCGCCGAGGGCAACGCCTTCGCCGGCGTGGAGAACCCCTACGTGCGCACGAGCGACTGGGGCTGGGTCATCGACCCGCTGGGATTCCGCATCACGATCAACGACCTCTGGGACCGCTACCAGAAGCCGCTCTTTGTGGTGGAGAACGGCCTCGGCGCCTATGACGAGGTGCTTCCCGACGGCACGATCGAGGACGACTACCGCATCGCCTACCTGCGCGAGCACATCGAGGCCATGCGCGACGCCATCGAGCAGGACGGCGTCGAGATGCTCGGCTACACCACCTGGGGGCCGATCGACCTCGTGAGCGCGGGCTCCGGCGAGATGGAGAAGCGCTACGGCTTCATCTACGTGGACCGCGACAACCTGGGCAACGGCACGCTCGAGCGCAGGCGCAAGAAGAGCTTCTACTGGTATCAACAGGCCATCGCCACCAACGGAGGCGACCTGGGCTAGCCGCCCGGGCAATATCACTAAGGAGATAATAATGGCAGAAAAATACGACGACCTGGCCAGATCCATACTCGAGAACGTAGGCGGCGCCGAGAACGTCACCAGCGTCGCGCACTGCATCACGCGCGTGCGCTTCAAGCTCAAGGACGAGTCCCGCGCCAACACGGCCAAGATCGAGGCCCTCAAGGGCGTCATCCAGGTCATCCAGGCCAACGGCCAGTACCAGGTGGTCGTGGGCAACATCGTCGAGGACGTCTACGACGCGGTCCTGGAGGCCGGCAACTTCTCGGGCGGCGCAAGCGCCGACGACGAGTCCCAGGGCGATAAGACCGTTGCCTCCGTCATCATCGACCTCATCTCTGGCATCTTCCAGCCCATCCTGGGACCGCTTGCCGCCGCAGGCATCATGAAGGGACTGCTGGCCCTCATCACCTACTTCGTCCCGGCCTTTGCAAACGACGGCCTCTACACGCTGCTCTACACCGTGGCTGACGGCTTCTTCTACTTCCTTCCCGTCGCCCTGGCGTTCAGTGCCGCGCGCAAGTTCCGCATGAACGAGTTCACCGGCGTGGCAATCGGCGTGGCGCTCCTCTACCCGACGATGGTCGCCCTGACCTCGGGCGAGGCGCTCGGCAGCATCGACCTCGGCGTGGCCGGCACGTTCTCGTGGTACGCCACCGCCCTCGGGGTCCCCATCATCATGCCCGTGTCCGGCTATGTGAGCTCGGTGATCCCCGTCCTTCTCATGGTGTGGTTCGGCTCTATCCTTGAGCGCTGGCTCAAGAGCTGGATGCCGACTGCGCTCAAGATGTTCCTCGTACCGCTCGCCACGATGACGGTCTCCATCGTCTTGGGCTACCTCGTCATCGGCCCGGTGGCAACCCTCATCACCAACCTGCTGAGCGCGGCGTTCTCGTTCATCTTCCAGCTTCCCGTGGTTGGTTCCGTCCTGGGCAGCGCCCTGGTCGGCGGACTGTGGATGTGCCTCGTCATCTTTGGCTTCCACTGGAGCCTCATCCCCATCTCCATCATGAACCTGAACACCCTCGGCCACGACAGCGTGCTCGCCGCCACCATCGGCCACGGGTTCGCGCTCGGAGCGGTCATCTTTGCCATGTACCTCAGAAACAAGGACGAGCACTTCCGCGGCATCGCCCTTCCCGCGATGATCTCCGCCTTCTTCTTCGGCGTCACCGAGCCGGGCATCTACGGCATCGCCCTCCCCAACAAGCGCGCGTTCGTCGTGGCATGCCTGAGCTCCGCCGTGGGCGGCGCCATCGTGGGAATGACGGGCGCCCTCATGTACATCTCGGGCGGCCTCGGCGTCTTCAACCTGCTCAACTTCATCGACGGGACCCCTGGTGGCGCCGGGATCTCCCACATGATCTACGCGATCATCGCCGCACTCGTCTCTGCCGTTCTGGCCTTTGTTATCGAGTTCATCACCTACCGGCCCAACGACGAAGAGGAAGGCGCCCGCTAGCTTGCGCCTCTTCTCGACCAGCTCCATGTAATTGAGGAGCAGTTGAGGTGGGTGAGGGCCGAGGGCGATCAAGGTGGCCGCCCTCGGCCCGGGACAACCTGCCAGAAGGCGTTTAGCTTTCTCGGGCGGCGCTGAAATGAACTGCGCCCCGATACTTGGACGGGTCAATTAGCGGCCTATGCCGCACATGGGGACTGATTCCGGAACTCCTCCGGGGTCAGCCCCTTTTGCTTAGCCCGCCTCCTCCTCTTGTTCCAGTGAACGGTATAGGCTTCGAGGTCCCGCTTGAACTCCTCGAAGCTCCGCCACGTCCGGTTCCTGTAGAATTCGTCCTTCAGGCGCCCCGGCAGCAGCTCCGTCGCATGAGCTTGCTCTCGCACGCCGCCGGCCCCGGCCGGGTACGGGCACCCTTCGGCGCGCCCGTACCCCCTGTCGCAAAGCTCTGCTGCAAGAGTCCTCAGCGTGGCGTCGTGCCTGACTCTCCCGTCCATAAAGAAGCCTCCCATTTCTAATGTCCAAGAAATGGGAGGCGGCCTAGCAGAGTTCCCTAGTATCTGCCTTGCCGACATGTTTCGAGTCGAATATTCGGAACTGCTCTGTCCAAATGTCTCGATCTGTAACAGTAACTCGGCAAAATGGGCCCCAGATGTTACAGATCGAGACAAACGGGACCCGCCTGCTAGAAAATCTCGATCTGTAACAACAACTCGGCAGAATCCGTCCCTCGTGTTACAGATTTAGACAAACACGACCCAACCCATCGGTATATCTCGATCTGTAACACCTAGCCGCCTAAATCGGGTCTAGATGTTACAGGTCGAGATTTTGTTTGAGAGGCCGAGAATTGGACCGAAAACACGGTCCCCAAATAAGAAAAAAGCTCGCCGGCTAGGCCGACGAGCTGCAAGTTCTTGGTCGCGGGGGCAGGATTTGAACCTACGACCTCCGGGTTATGAGCCCGGCGAGCTACCAGACTGCTCCACCCCGCAATGTCTGGGCGCCTCATGTGCGCAAGAAAGAATATTACGCGGGAGTTCGGTAAACGGCAAGGAAAATCTCGTAGAGCATAATTCCTTCATATTTAAACCCCTCAGCCCATATCACCGTAAACGAATCGCAGCCGAGCACTGCCGGCGGCGCGTATACAATGGTGCGCGTCCTTTTACGCCGACACCGGGAGTAGACATGCTGCTCGCTATCGATATGGGAAACACGCAGACGGCCATGGGCCTGTTTGATGGAGACGAGCTGGTGCAGTCGTGGCGTATGCCCACCGACCGCTCCTATACCGCCGACGAGATCCATGTGCGCCTGATGGGCTTCTTTAAGATGTACGGCCTTTCGCTCGACGCGGTCGACGCGATCGCCTTTGCCGGCGTGGTGCCGCAGCTCTCGCGCGAGTGGCACACCGTGGCCGACCGCATCGCGGCAGACGCCATCGT
>CAJMOL010000129.1 GCA_905215095.1 uncultured bacterium
GCCCGCTGAGCTGGGCCTATGCCGGAATCTCTCCCACAGAAACCACCGAAGAGCCTGAAATAATGTGTCGGTTAAATGAAAAATACGGCACGAGAGTTTTCTCTTTTGTGGATGAAACATTCGAAGGCAAAAGAATGGAGCAACTCGCGGATGAAATAAACGCATCGGGAAAAACGTTTTTCTGGCATGGAGAAACGAGGTTCTCTCCAACCCTAAGTACAGACGTTTTCAACAAGATATACCAAAGTGGATGTAGGCAGATTCAGTTTGGCCTCGAGTCATACAACCAAAGAGTTCTTGATCTAATGAAGAAGAACACGAGAGTTGATTGGATTGATCGCAATATCCATGATTGTCTCAATGCGGGTATTCCTGTTCATCTATTCTTTATGATTGGCTTCCCGACCGAAACTAAAGAAGAGGCTCTGAACACCTTAGCTTATACAGAGAATGTTTTGAATTATTCAAAACAGGTATGTGGTGTTCCATATTCCACGAGAGGATTTACGAATTTTGGTCTCGTTATGGGGTCGGATGTTTGGAATCATCCCGATAAGTATGGTGTCTCTGTAATGCCGAAGTCCCAATATGAGGATTTGCGCCTCGAAGTGGATTATGTTTCAGGCACTGGTTTAACTTTAAATGAAGCAAAATCCTTATCTGATGAGCATCATATTGATTTTTATATGCAAGAGGTCATAAACGGTAGCGACACAATTGACTTGCCCCAGCGGCTTCATATTTCAGAGGTGACCTGGATCCTAGATTCTATTCACGCTGTCAGGTATAAGGGACATTTGACCAAAGTAAAGCGACGGCTAACTAGTCTAAATCCAGCTGATCGAATCTGGCTGGATTCCAAGACCTCTGTCGTGCTCGTTGAGCCATTTGCCTACTTCTATAATTCTGAATACCATCATGTCTATGCTGTTTCCCAGTTGGTATACCTTAAGTTGGCCCGTTTATTGGAGGCCGATTGTAGCATTTCTCTTATCCTTGATCAGGGCGACCTCGAGCTGACAAGGGCGATAGAAGAACTGTTGCATTATGGATTGCTGAATACAAATATCGATGCCGATTATGTAATGCACGATAATGGTTTTCAATTGGTTAAAAGTTCGTTTGTGAAAGAAGTCGGACGCTCAAAAGAGGGGTTAAGAGTACTGCTGAGTTGTGCCACCCATAGAATGTGTGCGGTTAATGATTTTTCGTTCGCTTTGCTTTCGTTGTTTGAAAAGCCGATTACTAAGAACGAGGTGCGCGACATTTTGAAAAAAGAGGGACTATCGGCAAACGAGGAGCAATTAAACAAGTTGGTTGATAATTGCATGAAAGCAGATATACTACAATTGATTAGATAGAGGAGGTTTCTGCATGGACGTTATTAACAAAGATCTCTTGGAGCAACTGAAAGAGTTTCAGGAAGAGGGCGTCGTGGTGGAAGTGTTCGACTTTGAGGACTACATGGATAAATTCTGCCATTAGTTTCGGAATTTACTCGCCTCGCTTAAAGGAGAAGTCGATTATCGATTTCTCCTTTTTTAATTAAAGATATTTTTGAAATACATGCTTTTAGCACAGGTTGGCCTCTCAGTAAACTGGGAGGTTGCTTTGGCTAGTTAGAGATATGTGAACGTCCGTTAGACTGAATCTCAGGGTAGAAGGGGCCTCCAGTGTCCAGATCAACAAGGCAATGCTGCGTTTCGGCTAATAAGAACGATGGCTTTTTGCGTGTGGCGGCGGCGTCGCCGCAGATTCGCGTGGCCGATGTCGAGGGCAATGCCGAGGTTGCGTTAGCGGCTGTTCGCGCGGCTGTCGAGCGCGGCGTTCGTGCTCTGGTGCTGCCCGAGCTCAACTTGTGCGGCTATACCGCGGCCGATCTGTTCCATAACCGCACATTACTGCATGCCTGCGAGGCTGCTTTGGTGCATATCCTCGATGAGACTCGTGAGCTGCCGATTGTCTTTACTATCGGTCTTCCCGTTGCAGTTGCCGAGAATATCTACAACTGCGCCGCCGTGTGCTGCGCGGGCGAGCTTTTGGGCCTCACGGCCAAGAAGTATCTGCCCAACTATGGCGAGTTCTACGAGCGCCGCTGGTTTGCTCCGGCGCCCGCAGATCCCGTGTGGGTCGAGTTTGCCGGTCAGGGTCCGGTTCCGCTGGGTTCGGAGCTTGTCTACCGCTGCTGTGACGAGGGTGCCGAGGATATGGTGCTGGGCGTTGAGGTCTGCGAGGACCTGTGGGTGCCGGCGCCCCCTTCGACCGAGATGGCGCTTGCCGGTGCGACGGTGATCCTCAACCCGTCGGCCTCGGACGAGATTATCGGCAAGGCAGACTATCGCCGCAGTCTCATCTCCAATCAGAGTGCGCGCCTGTACTGTGCCTATGCCTATGCAGATGCGAGCGAGGGCGAGTCCACGACCGACATGGTCTTTGCGGGCGAGAACCTCGTCTACGAAAACGGCTCCAAGCTCGCCGCGACCAAACTGCTTACCTGCGATATGGCCATCGCCGATGTTGACCTCGACCGTCTGGTTGCCGAGCGCCGTCGCTCGACGACGTGGATGCGCGCGGACGATGCGTCGGAGGCCACGACCGTTGAGTTTTCGTTTGAGGGCGTGCTGGCCAAAGAGCCTGTTCTGCGCGATGCCTGCGATATCGACCGCGTTTTCCCGCGCGCGCCCTTTGTGCCGGCCGACCACGGCGACTTGGCCGAGCGCTGCGAGACGATCCTCGATCTGCAGACTGCGGGCCTCAAGACCCGCCTTGCCCACACGGGCACCAAGGCTGCGGTCATCGGCCTTTCGGGTGGCTTGGACTCCACGCTGGCACTGCTTGTGACCGTGCGTGCCTTCGATGCACTGGGGCTGCCGCGCACCGGTATCACGGCCGTGTCCATGCCCGGCTTTGGCACGACGCATCGCACCAAGTCGAACGCCGAGTCGCTCGCTCGCGACCTGGGTGTGAGCTTCCGCGAGGTTTCGATCCATGCGGCTGTGGAGCAGCACTTCAAGGACATTGAGCACGATCCGGCCGTGCAGGACGTGACCTACGAGAACAGCCAGGCCCGCGAGCGTACGCAGATTCTGATGGATCTGGCCAACCAGGCTGGCGGTTTTGTCATCGGCACGGGCGACCTGTCGGAGCTGGCGCTCGGCTGGGCTACCTATAACGGCGACCACATGAGCATGTACGCCGTCAACGCGAGCGTGCCCAAGACGCTTGTGCGCCATCTGGTGCGCTATGCGGCTGATGTCTTTGGCGGGCGTATTGCCGAGGTCTTGCTCGACATCCTCGATACGCCGGTGTCCCCCGAGCTTCTGCCGCCCACGGGCGATGGCGAGATTGCGCAGAAGACTGAGGATTTGGTGGGCCCGTATGAGCTGCACGACTACTTCCTCTACTACCTGCTGCGTTTTGGTTTTGAGCCGGGCAAGATCTACCGCATGGCGCTCAAGAGCTTCGAGGGCGTCTACGACGCCAAGACCGTCCACACGTGGTTGCGTACGTTCTATCGTCGCTTCTTTGCCCAGCAGTTTAAGCGCAGCTGCCTGCCCGATGGTCCCAAGGTGGGCTCGGTGACGCTCAGCCCGCGCGGCGATTGGCGTATGCCGAGTGACGCCAGTTCGCGTCTGTGGCTTGCGCAGATCGACGCGCTCAATCCAATTGACTAAGGTTGGCTAAATTGAACCAATACGGGGTTTGCAAGCGTTACACTTTTGCAATCTGATGGCCCGTATCGCGCGGCGCTCTTGTCGGAGCGCCGCGTTTTTTATATCGAAAGGTGGCACCATGCAGGCATCGCAGCGTCTCGACCGCTTTGGCGCGGAGGTCTTCGCCTCGCTCAACAACAAGCTTCTCGCGCTGAAGGCTCAGGGCAAGACCATTTACAACATGAGCGTGGGCACGCCCGACTTTAAGCCGTACGACCATGTGGTCGAGGCGCTCACGCAAGCAGCCCAAGATCCCGAGATGTGGAAGTATGCCCTGCGCGACCTGCCCGAACTCAAGCAAGCCGTGTGCGATTACTATGAGCGCCGCTTTGGCGTTTCGGGCATTACGCCGTCCATGGTGCAGTCGTGCAACGGCACGCAGGAGGGCGTGGGTCATTTGGGCCTGGCCCTGCTCGATCCGGGTGACACCATTCTGGTTCCCGATCCGTGCTACCCGGTCTTTGAGGCGGGTGCCAAGATTGCCGATGCCAAGCTCGAGTACTATCCGCTGGTTGCCGAGCACAATTACCTGCCCTATGTGGCGGGTATCGATCCCGAGGTGGCCGATCGTGCCAAGTACATGATCGTGTCGCTGCCCGCGAACCCGGTGGGTTCGGTGGGCACGCCCGAGGTCTACGAGGAGATCATCGCTTTCGCCCGCGAGCACGACCTACTCATCGTCCATGACAACGCGTACTCCGACATCGTGTTCGACGGCGAGCCGGGTGGCAGCTTTTTGCAGTATCCCGGTGCGCTCGAGGTGGGCGTGGAGTTCTTCTCGCTTTCCAAGTCGTTTAACGTCACCGGTGCCCGCATCGGCTTTTTGATCGGTCGCGAGGATGTGGTCTCGGCCTTTGCCAAGCTGCGCAGCCAGATCGACTTTGGCATGTTCTTCCCGATCCAGAAGGCCGCCATCGCGTGCCTTAATGGCCCGCGCGATGAGGTCGAGGCGCAGCGTCTGAAGTACCAGGAGCGTCGCGATGCCCTGTGCGACGGTCTTGAGGGCTTGGGCTGGGAGCGCCCCAACGCGCATGGCTCTATGTTTGTGTGGGCCAAGCTTCCCGGTGGTCGCACCGATTCCATGGCGTTTTGCGAGGAGCTCATGGAGAAGGCCGGCGTTGTGGTGACGCCGGGCGCGAGCTTTGGTCCTTCGGGCGAGGGGCACGTGCGCATGGCGCTGGTCTTGCCGCCCGACCAGATCGCTTTGGCTGTCGAGGCTATTCGCGAGGCGGGCCTGTATTAGAAAGCTATTTCGCCTCGTCAATATATCGAAACCGATTTCGTGCAGTTATTTTACGAATCCTGCAAACAATTTCGGTAAACGGTCGATTTTTGGCTGCGAATAGGAGCATAATCAAAGTCCCGATTGGATGTATTGGGATTACGGCAAGCCGCTCGGGTCGTTCCCGGGCGGCTTGTTTGTGGAGAGAGATGGGAGTTTCTAATGGTTAACGAGAAGAAGGTCGCTATTGTCGGCTGCGGCTTCGTCGGTTCGTCTTCGGCGTTCGCTCTGATGCAGAGCGGTCTGTTCTCCGAGATGGTCCTCATCGACGTGGACAAGAACCGCGCCGAGGCTGAATCTGCCACCTACCGCGATAAGCTGTGGGACGAGTACCAGTCCACGGTGAGTACCCGACTGCACGCAG
>CAJMOL010000130.1 GCA_905215095.1 uncultured bacterium
GCTGACCGAGATGGATGGCTTCGATAACCATAAGGGTATCGTTGTCCTTGCCGCAACCAACCGCCCCGACAGTCTCGATCCCGCTCTACTGCGCCCCGGTCGTTTTGACCGCCGCATCCCCGTCGAGTTGCCCGATCTGACCGGCCGTAAGAACATCCTCGAGCTCCACGCCAAGAGTGTGAAGACCGAGCCGCCGATCGATCTGACCGCGATTGCCCGCGCCACGCCCGGTGCCTCGGGCGCCGACCTGGCCAATATCATCAACGAGGGCGCCCTGCGTGCTGTCCGCGAGGGCCGCAAGCGCGCCACGCAGGACGATTTTGAGGAGTCGGTGGAGGTCGTCATCGCGGGTCAGCAGCGTAAGTCCACGGTGCTGTCCGACCACGAGAAGCAGGTCGTTTCCTACCACGAGATCGGCCATGCCATCGTCGCTGCCCGCCAAAAGGGTTCCGCGCCGGTTACCAAGATCACCATCGTGCCGCGCACGAGCGGTGCTCTTGGCTATACCATGCAGGTCGAGGAGGACGAGCGCTTCCTGACGACACGCCAGGAGGTCTTGGACAAGCTTGCCGTCTACTGCGGTGGTCGCGCGGCCGAGGAACTCATCTTTGGCGAGATGACGACCGGTGCCGCCAACGATATCGAACAGGCCACCAAGCTCGCCCGCAACATGGTGACGCGCTTTGGTATGTCCGACGAGTTTGGCATGATGGCGCTCGGTACCGTGCAGAATGCGTACCTCAACCAGGACACGTCGCTCACCTGCGCTCCCGGTACGGCCGAGCGCGTGGACGCGATTGTCGCCAAGCTGATCGAGGATGCGCACGACCGCGCTCTGCAGATCCTGAAGGAGAACAAGTTTAAGCTCCACGAGCTGGCTCGTTATCTGTACAAGAAGGAGACCATCACGGGCGAGGAGTTCATGAACCTCCTCACGCGCGAGAATCCGCTGATGCCCAAGCAACAGTAATACTAGTTGCGCAGTGTCAATCGCCCCATTTGAGTGTCCATCTCAAATGGGGCGTTTTGCGTGGGGAGTGTTGTATATGAAGATCGTGGTGAGCGCCTGTTTAATGGGCGAGAGCTGCAAGTATAACGGGCTCGACAACTATCATCGAGAGCTGATCGAGGCTTGCGAGCGCACGGGGACCGAGGTCCTCTTGGTGTGCCCTGAGGTCTTTGGCGGCCTGCCCACGCCGCGCAAGCCGTCCGAGATTGTGAACGGCGAGGTCCGTACCTGCGGGGGTACCTCGGTCGATCGCGAGTTTCGCCTGGGTGCCCAACGCGCGCTCAATATGTGCGAGCAGGCGGGTGAGCCGTCCGAGATTTCCGCGTGCATTTTGCAGGATCGTAGTCCGTCGTGCGGCGTGGGCCATATCTACGACGGATCCTTCAGCGGCACGCTCACAACGGGTAACGGTGTCTTCGTTGACCTGCTCCTGCGCCACGGCTACCGTGTGATCCCGGCAAGCGAGTTCGACCCCAGCATGTTGGAGCAATAAAAAACCACCACAAAGGTGCCTGTCCCCTTTGTGGTGGTTTTGGGCTAGAGCTAGAGGGTGTGGCCGTAGGCGTCGGCGGCCTTGATAGCGGCGGCAAATTTCTCGTCGGTGAAGGGCTCCGGGTTACCCTGTTTCCACTCGTTGGTGGCGTGTGCGTATTCGCACAGGGCCGGGATATCGGATTCGGAAAGCCCGACTTGCTCAAGCGTCACGGGTAGCCCCATCTGCTTGTTAAAGGCGGCGTAGCGTTCAAGGTTCTCGGTGTCTCCCGTATAGGCAAACAGTACCAGCACGCCCAGGCTCACGACCTCGCCGTGCAGATAGGTTCCCTCGCGCGCAATGCTGCACGTCGCATTGTAGAACGCGTGCGCCACGCTCGAGTTGTAGTAGTAATCGTTTTGGTTGGTCAGGTTCGAGACATAGCCCGTGTTGACCACGATGTCGAGCGCGATCTGCTTGACGGCCTCGCTCGACAGGTCCTGGCGTACGTCCTCAAGACCCTGGACGCCATAGGTAAACAGCGGCTCGGAGCAGGTGTGGGCGAGTGCCAGGCCAAGACCGGCGGTGTGCTCCAAATTACCGGCGCTCGTGGCGTACTCGACCTCGGGCTGCTTAGACAGGGCATCGCCCACGCCGGCCCAGAAGTACTCTGCCGGTGCCTCGGCGATGATCTTGGGGTTGATGAAGATGTGCGCCGGTCGGTTGGGGTACGAATAGCCCTCGAGCGAGCCGTCGTCGTTGTACACGACGGCAATGGCGGTCGCGGCGGAGCAGTTGGAACAGATCGTCGGGACAGTGAAGACAATCTTCTTGAGCTCGATGGCTGCGGTCTTCACGGTGTCGAGCGCCTTGCCGCCGCCGCAGGCGATGAGAACGTCAGCTTCCTGGCAGGCAGGGGAGTTTACGACCTTGGCGATATTGGCACGCGTACTGTTGGTGCCATAGACGCGCGTCTCTAGAATCTCGACATCGGTACCTTCAAGCGCCGCCTCGATGCCCGGCAGCGCCGCAGCCAGGGCTCGCTTGCCGCCGATGATGGCGACCTTGGTCGCTCCGTACTCGGCCAGTGCGGCGGGCAGCTCGGTAAAGCAATCCTCGCCAACGGTGTAGTCGCTCATTCCAATCGTGCGCATAGCAACCTTCTTTCGTTCGATAAAGTGCTTTCAGGTATTTTGCTCCAAGAGAAGGTCCACAGCCGCGAGAAATTTCGAACGTATAAAACCAGTGTTGAGGGTTTTTCGCCGGCGCGGAACGTGCTAGCATACTCCGCATAAGCGTTGATGGGGACGAGTAGTCGGCCGTCCGCATGTTACAGAGAGCGGGGAGCGCTGAGAACCCGTGCATGCAACTGATGAAAATCACCCCGGAGCTGCGGTCCCAACGGACGTGCCGCGCAGGTTCGTCTTAGTAGACATCGCCGAGATGGCCGTCGATACAGGCCAGCCGAGTAACGGATGCGAGCGCGCGAATACGCGGGCGAGGGCATCTAAGCTGGGTGGTTAAGCGAAGAGCTTTTACGGGCAGACTGCCTGTTTTGTGGCGCTTCGTCCCAGCTTGTAGGGACGGGCGCTTTTTTGGTGCCCAGAGGGCGTGCGCGCCCACGACATGAAAGGGGTACCGTGGCAAACGAGTACAAGCAGACGATGAATCTGCCCAAGACCGGTTTTCCCATGCGTGCCGGTCTTTCCAAGTCCGAGCCCAAGCGACTCAAGGACTGGCAGGACAACAAGGTCTACGAGCAAGTTCTAAAGAAGAACGAGGGTCACAAGAAGTTCGTGCTGCACGACGGCCCTCCGTACGCCAACGGCCCGATCCACATCGGCCACGCCATGAACAAGATCTCCAAGGACATGATCAACCGTTACTGGATGATGCAGGGCTATGAGGTTCCCTATGTTCCCGGTTGGGACTGCCATGGCCAGCCGATCGAGCATAAGGTCGAGGAGAAGCTCGGCACCGAGAAGTTCAACCAGACCTCCACGGCTAAGATCCGCGAGCTTTGCAACAAGTTCGCTGTCGAGAACATCGAGCTCCAGAAGGCTGGCTTCCGTCGCCTTGGCGTGCTTGGCGACTGGGACAACCCCTACCTGACGCTCTATCACCAGCATGACGCTGCCGACATCGAGGTCTTCAAGGCCATGTTCGATAAGGGCATGATCTATCGCGGTCATAAGCCCGTCCACTGGTGCAAGCACTGCCACACCGCACTCGCCGAGGCTGAGATCGAGTACTCCGACGAGACGAGCCCGTCCATCTTCGTGCGCTTTGAGATGACCTCCAAGCCCGCCGGCCTCGAGAACTTCGACGGCCCGGTTGACTTCATCATCTGGACGACCACCCCGTGGACCATCCCCTCCGACCAGGCCGTTTCCCTCAAGCCCGGCGCCGCCTATGTCGCCGTTGAGCACGATGGCCGTGCCGAGGTCATGCTCGAGGACCTGGCTCCCAAGTGCTGCGAGGAGTTTGGCTGGGAGTACACCCCGGTCATGGTCGACGGCAAGCCCTATGTGGTTCCCGCCGAGACCTTCCATCACATTCACTATAAGCAGCCGATCTTTGACGGTGTCGAGGGCGTTGCGCTGTTGGCCGATTACGTCGGTGTCGATGACGGTACCGGTATCGTCCACAACTCGCCCGGCCACGGCGTCGACGACTACTTTGCCTGCCTCAAGGAGGGCATCACCGACATCTGCATGCCGGTCGATGACGACGGCAAGTTCTACACCGGCGAGGAGTTTGGCACCGGTGGCCCCTTCAGCGGCATGGATACCGACGAGGCCAACCCGCACATCATCGAGTTCCTGCGCGAGCGCGGCACCCTAGTCCTCGAGAAGAAGATCACGCACAGCTATCCGCACTGCTGGCGCTGCAAGCACCCGGTGCTCTTCCGTGCTACCGACCAGTGGTTTGTCTCGATGGACAAGACCGGTTTGCGCGAGCAGGCTGGCAAAGAGGTCCGCGAGAACGTCAAGTGGTATCCGGCCCATGCGGCAAACCGCATCGGCGCCATGGTCGAGCAGCGTCCCGACTGGTGCATCAGCCGTCAGCGCAACTGGGGCGTGCCTATCCCCAGCTACACCTGCGCCGACTGCGGCGAGAAGGTCATGAACGACGCCACGCTCGACGCCGTCATCAAGCTCTTCCACGAGAAGGGCTCCGACGCCTGGTTCACCGACGCTCCCGAGAGCTACCTGGGCGAGGCCTGCGTCTGCCCCAAGTGCGGCGGTCATCACCTCAAGGCCGATAAGGACATCCTCGACGTGTGGTGGGATTCCGGCGTGTCCTGGAAGGCCGTCTGCGAGTATCGCCCCGAGCTTGAGTACCCGGCTGACGTGTATCTCGAGGGCTCCGACCAGCACCGCGGTTGGTTCCAGAGCTCGCTGCTCACTTCGGTGGGCGCCAACGGCCATGCTCCCTACAAGGCGGTCGTCTCGCAGGGCTTCACGCTCGACGGCCAGGGCCGCAAGATGTCCAAGTCGCTCGGCAACGGCATCGACCCGCTGGAGGTCATCGACCAGTACGGCGCGGATGCGCTGCGTTTCTCGCTGATTCAGTCCGTCGCGCCCGGCAACGACGTGCGCTTCTCGGACGAAAAGGTAAAGGCCAGCCGCAACTTTGCCAACAAGGTTCGCAATGCTGCTCGCTTTGTGAATATGAATCTGGATGGCTTCGTTCCTGGCGAGCCTGAGCCCAAGACGGAAGCAGACCGCTGGATGTTCTCACGTTTGGCGCGTTTGGTCCGCTCTCTCGATGCCGCCTACGACGGCTTTGAGTTCGCTGATGTTGCTCGAGAGCTGTATGCCTTCTTCTGGAATGAATTCTGCGACTGGTATATTGAGATGGCTAAAGTTC
>CAJMOL010000131.1 GCA_905215095.1 uncultured bacterium
AAACACATCTGTCCAATAATTCGTCTGAAACATAATGAAAAACCGTTTGATGTGAGTTAATATAAACAACGTCGTGAATCTGACTCCTGCCGCATGCATGACAGGGGTTAAACACAAAAAGGAGTCAATTATGGTTTCTGAGAAGGCTACCCTCGTTAATCCTCAGGGTCTGCACATGCGTCCGGCTGGTCTGTTTGCCTCCACCATGGGCAAGTACGCCTGTGACGTGACGGTCGTCACCCCCGAGAAGGAGGTCAACGGCAAGTCCCCGATGGCCCTCATGGCTGCTGGTATCCCCTGTGGTACCGAGGTCGAGGTCAAGTGCGACGGCGCTGACGAGGCCGAGGCTCTGGCTGCTGCCATCGAGCTCATCAAGAGCGGTCTTGGCGAGTAGAACTCAAACGGGTCGCATGTTGAACAACTAAGTTCATATTTGGGGGCGCAGTGACCTGTTGTAAGGTAGCTGCGCTCTTTTGTCATGGATATGGCAAAACGCTTTATCACATGACACGGAGAGAGGAATGGGAATGTATCAGGGAGTCAACGCATCCGAGGGCATCGGTATCGGCACCGTCATGGTCGCCGTCGATCCCGACTTGACGTTTGAGCCGCACGAGGTTGCTGATTCGGCAGCAGAGAAGGAGCGCTATCAGTCCGCTCTTTCGGTCTTCTGCGAGAAGACCCAGGCTCAGGCCGACCACATGAAGGAGACGGTGGGCGAGGCCGAGGCCGAGATCATGAGCGGACACATCGTCCTGGCTCAGGACCCGGGCATGACTGACGCCATCAACGCCGCCATTGACGGCGGCACCTGCGCCGAGCAAGCGCTCATGGACACCTCGACCATGTTTGAGAACATGTTTCTGTCCATGGACGACGAGATGTTCCGTCTGCGCGCGGCCGACATCGCCGACATCCGCACCGGTATTCTGGCCGAGCTGCTGGGCAAGGAGGTCGTCGACCTCTCCGTCCTGCCCGAGAACACCGTCGTTGTCGTGCACGACCTCACGCCGTCCATGACCGCCACGATCGATAAGGCCCACGTTGCCGGTATCGTCACCGAGACCGGTGGCCGCACGTCGCACTCCGCGATCATCGCGCGCGCCCTCGAGATCCCGGCTGTCCTTTCGGTTGCCAACAGCTGCACCGCACTGCGCAACGGCATGACCGTTGTCGTCGACGGTGGCAAGGGTGTCGTCGAGGCCGATCCCGACGAGGAGACCCTCGCCGCCTACACCGCCAAGGCCGAGGCTTTCGCTGCCGAGAAGGCGGCTCTCGAGGCCTTCCGCGGCAAGCATTCTGTGACTGCCGACGGCATCAAGAAGATCATCGCCTGCAACATCGGTAACCCCGATGACGTGCCCAACGCGCTCGATCACGATGCCGAGGCCATTGGTCTGTTCCGCTCCGAGTTCCTGTTCATGGACTCTGCCGAGCTTCCTTCCGAGGAGGAGCAGTTCAACGCCTACCGCAAGGTCGCCAGTGCGCTCAAGGGTGCTCCGGTCATCATCCGCACGCTCGATGTGGGCGGCGACAAGGAGATCCCGTACCTGCACATGGTCAAGGAAGACAACCCCTTCATGGGCTTCCGCGCCGTGCGTTACTGCCTGGCCAATCCCGACCAGTACAAGGTCCAGCTCCGCGCTCTGCTGCGCGCTAGCGCCTTCGGTGACGTCAAGATCATGATCCCGCTCGTCACCTGCGTCGAGGAGGTCTTGGCTGTCAAGGAGCTCGTCGAGCAGTGCAAGGCCGAGCTGACCGAAGAGGGTCGCAAGTTCAACGAGAACATCGAGGTCGGCATTATGGTCGAGACGCCCGCCGCTTCGCTGCTCGCAGACCGTCTGGCCGAGGTCGCCGACTTCTTCTCCATCGGCACCAACGACCTGATTGGCTACACCATGTGCGCCGACCGTGGCAACGACACCATCTCCAACCTGTACCAGGTGTACTATCCCGCCGTGCTCCGCTCGCTCAAGAACATCATCGAGAGCGGCGTGAAGGCCGGCATCATGGTCGGTATGTGCGGCGAGGCCGCTGCCGATCCGCTGCTCGAGCCGCTGCTGATCAGCTGGGGTCTGGAGGAGTTCTCGATGAGCGCTCCGTCGATCCTGCGCGCCCGCAAGACCATCAGCCAGTGGACCAAGGCCGAGTGCGACGAGCTCGCCGAGAAGGCACTCGCCTGCAACACTGCCGCCGAGGTCAAGGCGCTGCTCGAGTCTGCAGCTCGCTAATTTGGTATCAGAGGTAACCGCGTGGTTGGAATGGGCCGGCCACGCGGCCCTCACATATACAGGGGGTACTGTAAATGTTCTACACGCTAACCGCTAACCCGGCTGTCGACATGACGGTTTCGAGCTCTCCGCTCGAGCCCGACGAGAACGTCCGCACCGGCTCGGCCAGCTACACGGCTAACGGCAAGGGCCTCGACGTGTCCTTCGCCTTTAAGAAGATGGGCGTCGACACCGTCGCGCTCGGCTTCTTCGCCGGCTTCACGGGCAAGTTCATCGTCGAGGAGGTCATGAACCTGGGTTGCCTCTGCCGCCCGGTCTGGACCGACGGCATCACGCGTATCAACACCTACGTCAACGATGGCCAGCACGAGTACGGCATCCTTAACCCCGGCGCTCCGATTACGCCGGAGCACCAGAAGGAGCTCTACAACATCCTGGACACTGCGGGCGATCTTGAGTGCCTGATTGTCTCCGGTTCCGTGCCTCCCAAAGCTACGCCCGACTTCCTGGCTCAGGTCATGGAGCACGCTCAGGCTCGTGGCGCCGATGTCGTCTTGGACCTGTCCTCCGACAAGCTCAAGGAGCTCGCTCACAAGAAGCCGCTGCTCATCAAGCCGAACCATCACGAGATGAAGGCCATCTTCGGCGTGCCGGTCGACACCGATGACGAGGTTCGCGTTGCCATGAAGCTCGCCCACGACGCCGGCGTCCAGAACGTGCTGCTCACCCGTGGCAGCCGCGGCGACGCTTACTTCTCCAACGGCGAGGACATCTGGTACGCCAAGCGTGAGTTCAACATCAAGCTGGTCTCTTCCGTCTGCGCCGGCGACTGCACCCTCGCTGCATTCCTGCACAAGTGGTACAGGGATCGCGACAACGTCGAGGAGGCCATGAAGCTCGCTATGGCCACCGGCGCCAACGTTGCCGAGTCCGTCGGCATCGGTGACTTCGGTCACGTCGACGAGTACAGCAAGCGCGTTGCTGTCCGTAAGCTCGATCGCCAGTAATCAAAAAGCGACAAATTCGTGCGCATGCGGCGCTCTGACTTCGGTCAGGGCGCCGTTTTTTTCCCAACCGAACTTCGGCGCCGCCCTTCACGCGTTCCACACCGTTCGCCGAGTTGTTGTAGCCTTTTGCCGAAGCGTGGAATATACTTTCATTAACACGTTGCTTCGTGAAAGGAACATTCATGATTTACACGCTCACTGCAAATCCCGCTATTGACTACAACATCGCCTGCGATGGCCTGTCCGCCAATACCGTTACGCGCACCCGTAACGCGGTCTACACCCCCAACGGCAAGGGTCTCAATGTCTCGTTTACGCTCGACCACTACGGCGTCGACACCACGATCCTGGGCTTTTTCGCCGGTTTCTCGGGCGAGTTTATCGTTAAGGGCGCCGAGGCCCTGGGCGTGCCCGTCAAGCCCGTGTGGACTGACGGCATCACGCGTGTCAACGTGTTCCTCAACGCCGGTCCCGACACCGAGTACAACATGGTCAACGCCGGTGCCGCTATCAACGAGGCCAACGAGCAGGAGATGTTTGAGCTCATCGATTCGCTCGATGACATGACCTGCCTGGTCATCAGCGGCTCGCTGCCTCCCAACACTTCCGAGGGCTTCTTGGCCGAGGTCCTGCGCCGCGTCAAGGCCAAGGGGGCCGAGTTCGTCCTCGACATCTCGAGCCATCAGCTGGCAGACCTCATTGCCATGGAGCCGCTGCTGATCAAGCCCAATGACGACGAGCTGCTCGACATCTTTGGCATTAAGGTGAGCGGTGGCGACGATGAGTCCGTCAAGGGCGCTATGGCCGAGCTGCACGCTAAGGGCGCCAAGAACGTGCTGCTGACCCTCGGTGGCGCCGGTGCGTACTTCTCCAACGGCGAGCACATCTGGTTTGCCAATCGCACCTTCAACGTCAAGCTGCTGTCGACGGTGTGCGCCGGCGATTCCTCGCTCGCTGCCTTCCTGTCCGTATGGCACGACGCTCCCAAGCGCGTCGAGGATGCCCTCCGTCTGTCGATGGCCACCGGCGCCAACGTGGTCGAGTGCCCGGGCCTGGGCGACTTTGCCAAGGTGGACGAATACAAGAAGAACATCGAAGTTCGTCAGGTCTGCTAGCCGCATCGAAAAATCGCTGCCGAACACCCGCTTTGGATCTCCGAGGCGGGTGTTTTTTGTGCACTGAACGCATATGGCGTCTGCTGTCTCGTTTTATGGAATTGACGACGCGATTGCGTGTGCGCGCTTTCTTGTTTCTTGCTAGACTTCTTGCAGATGCAATCGATAGCCAATTTGATAGTCGCAGGAGGCCATAGGCATGTGCAATGTTTCGCTCAACGGTACGCAGCCATCAGATGCCTCCATCCGTGTCCTGCGTGCGCTCGAGGCAGCCGGTCTTGAGGCTTGGTACGTAGGCGGTTGGGTACGTGATGCCCTGATGGGGCGCCCCAGCCACGATGTTGACATGTGCTGCAGCGGCCTGTGGCAGGAGTCCAAAGCGGCGCTCGAGGCGGCTGATATTGCCGTGGTCGAGTCGGGCATTAAATTTGGCGGCATCACGGCCATTTGCGATGGCGAGCCCATTGAGGTCACCACCTACCGCCTAGACGGGTTTTACACCGATGGTCGCCATCCCCAGAGTGTGGAGCGCGCCGCTTCGCTTGAGGACGATCTGGCGCGCCGCGACTTTACCGTCAATGCCATGGCGTGGCATCCCGAGCGCGGCCTTGTCGACCGCTATGACGGCCAGGGCGACCTGGATCGTAAACTCATCCGCGCCGTTGGAGATCCCAAGCGTCGTTTTAACGAGGACGCGCTTCGCATGCTGCGCGCGGTGCGTTTTGCCTGCCGTCTGGACTTTATGATTGAACCCGCGACCAAACAGGCTCTGGCCGAATGTGCGCCGCTGCTCGATGCCGTGGCGCGAGAGCGCGTGGGTATTGAGCTTGAGGGCATCCTTTCGACCGGCCACGGGGGAGACGCGATGCTGCGCTACCCCGAGCTTGTTTGCGCCGCCGTGCCCGAGTTGGCAGCGGGTCGCGGGTTTGATCAGTGCAGTGTCTATCATGCGTTTAATGTCTAC
>CAJMOL010000132.1 GCA_905215095.1 uncultured bacterium
ATCGCGCACCTTGGCGGCGCCGCGGCCGACGAACATCTCAACAAACTCAGAACCCGAAATACTAAAGAACGGCACGCCCGCCTCGCCGGCAACGGCCTTGGCAAGCAGGGTCTTACCGGTACCCGGAGGGCCAACAAGGAGAGCACCACGCGGCAGCTTGGCGCCGATCTCCTCGTAGCGCTGCGGCTTCTCCAGAAAGTCGACGACCTCCTTGAGAGACTCCTTGGCCTCTTCCTGGCCGGCGACATCCTTAAAGGTCACGCCCACGTCCTTGGAGGCGATCACGCGCGCGCCGGACTTACCCAGTCCGCCGCCGCCAAAACCGCCGCCGCCAAAGTTCATCGACGGGCCGTCATCGCCCATAGCCTTTTTCATGCGGCGGTTGAGCCACCAGCCGATCAGGAAGAAGATGGCTATGGGAAGAATGAGGGTGAGCAGGTAGTAGGTCATCAGACCCGAGTTCTTATCGGGAACGACCGACTCAAGCGAGGCGCCAGATTCAAGCACGCGATCGGTAAAGCCCGCGTCATTCGGCACACCGGTCGTCTTGTAGGCGATGTTCTCGTCCTCGCCCTTCTTGGTGTAATAAATCGTGTAATCGTCCGTGTTGTACTCGACCTTGTCGACACTCTTCTTATCGAGCGCTTTGACAAACGTCGAGTAATCGGTCTTCGTAATCTGCTGCGTGTGACCGATGTTGGGGAACAGTACGGTCGAGAGCACGAGGTAGACGACGAAGGCGGTGAGCACGTAGAGGATCATATTCCGTCTACGCTTGTTGTCATCCATCTCCATCTGCTTGAACTCCATCTACTGGGGTTGATAATGTTTTCTAGAATACCCAACCCGGACGGCGATAAACCGACGCCGGGCACGAAAGGACAGAGATGGCATCACTGTAAGTCGGCAAGGTTCAAATCTATACAGGCGACGGCAAGGGCAAGACGACGGCTGCGCTGGGCCTCGCGCTGCGCGCCACGGGCTATGGACTTAACGTGCTCATGCTTCAGTTTGCCAAGAAGCTGCACTGTGCCGAACATGACGCAGCACCTCGATTGGGGCTACGCATCGTACAAGCCGACCGCGACACGCCCGAAGCCTGTGCCGCACAGATCATGGAGCTGGCGCGCGAGCAGATTAGCCAGGTCGACGTGCTGATCTTGGATGAGCTGGGAGAAGCCATGCGACGGGGCTTTGTGACGCGCGAAGATGTCGAAGCGTTGATCGCGATGAAACCGACCACCACGGAGCTCGTGTTCACCGGCCGTGGCTTGCTGCCCCTCGCCGACCTTGCAGACCTAGTAACCGAAATGCGCCCCGTCAAACACTACTTCGACGAAGGCCTCCTAGCCCGCCAAGGCATCGAATACTAGCCATTGCGGACGTCCCCAATGGCTAGGCAGTGGCGCGGCCGAGCCAGTTGCCGCTGTGGTGGTAGATGGTGAACATTATGGCGGTGATGAGCCAGGTTACGGGGTAGACCAGCAGCAGGTGCTCAAGCGACGGATCGAACGGCATAATCGCAAACACCCAGATCACCCTGAGCACGACAGTGCCAAAAATCGTGAGCAGCATGGGCTGCAAGCTCACGCCGGCGCCGCGGATGGAACCCGAGGCGTTCTCGATAATCGAGAAAATCGCATAGAACGGCGCAATGAAATGGAGGATGGTCGTGGTGTACGCCGAAATCGAAGCATCGTCGACAAACAGGCGCGACAACGGACCCGAGAACACCAGCAGCACGGCAGACAGGCCACCAATGAGCATAAACGACAGCACGAGCGACGTATGGTAGCCCTTTCGCATGCGCTCGTAGTTGCGCGCGCCAAAGTTCTGTGCCGAGAACGTGGTAATCGACACGCCAAGCGCCTCGGTAACCATCCAGACAATGCCATCTAAGCGGCCCGAAAGACCCCACGCCGTGGTGACATCGGCACCAAACGAGTTGACCGACACCTGAATCAAAACGTTGGAAATCGAATACGCAGCAGACTGAAAGCCAAGCGGCAGACCACACGAAATCATGCTCTTACAAATACCAGGATCAATGCCGAGTTTGGACAGTGAAAGCCGCCACGCACCCGGTGCGTGCATCATACGAATCACGATCATCGTGGCATTGGAGCAAATGGTCAGCGCCACCGCGATGCCGCAGCCCAGAGCCTCCATATGAAACACGGCAACGAAGATGACATCCAGCACCGCATTAACAAGGCAGCCGGAAGCGATGATCACAGCGGGCCCGCGCGTGTCGCCCACGGCGCGCAGCAATGCCGTTCCCATATTGAGCAGCAGCGCCGCAACCATGGCGGCAAAATAGCAACGGGCATAGGCCACGCCCTCGGCCAATAGTTCATGCGGCGTATTCATAAGCACCAGCATGGGCTCAACGAACACTATGCCAAGAATCGAGAAAGCGATACCGCCCACCAGCGCGAGCGTCATGGCCGTGTGGACCGATCGGCTCAGGCGCTCGTCATCGTGCTGGCCAAAAAACTGACCGGTAATAACGGCACAGCCAGCACCCACACCGACGCAAAAACCAATGCAGAGCTCGGTGAGCACCATCGTGGCCTGAATGCCACCCAGCGCGAGCTTGCCGCCAAACTGGCCAACGATATACGTACCGATAAGCGTGTAGGCCTGCTGAAAAAACGAACTAAAAAAGATGGGAACGCACAGCGACAGCAGCTGCTGCCAAATGACACCCTGCGTTACATCGATAGCCGTAGATTTCTTAGCCACACGCCCTCCCCACTAGCGTACGTCATACAACAAAACGGCAATTTAAGACCAAAGCCGACACCAGCTTAGCACCGACCAGCGTCGGCCGAAACGCCCCGAACCACAGCCCGGTGCGAAATATCTGTTTAGTGATACAGCCCCGGCTGGTAGTGGTACTCGTTGCTCACATGCGGGCACAGTTGCCAAAAGGCGACAGCACTTGCCGCGGCCACGTTGAGCGAATCGACCCCGTGCGCCATCGGAATGCGCACGGCGCGGTCACAGCCAGCAATAGTTTTAACGCCTAAGCCGGCACCTTCGGTGCCCATAAAAATCGCCAAGCGATCAATCTTCTGCAGCACAGGATCATCAAGCGAAACAGAGTCGTCCGTCAACGCCATAGCGGCACACGAAAAGCCGGCATCGTGCAGCGCCGCCAGCCCATCATGCGGCCATACGCGCGCCTCGCTGCCAATGCGCGTCCAGGGCACCTGGAACACCGTGCCCATGCTCACGCGGGCCGAGCGACGATACAGCGGGTCACAGCACGTAGGACTCACCAAAATGCCATCGACGTTCAGCGCGGCGGCCGAGCGGAAAATCGCGCCGACGTTGGTGTGGTCGACAATGCCCTCGAGCACGCACACGCGCACCGGGCGCTCCCCCGCCGCCTCGACGACGCCACCCAAGAACTCATCAACCGGAATCTGCCGCGGGCGACGAAACGCCGCGAGCGCACCGCGCGTCACGTTAAAGCCCGTCAGCTGCTCCATAAGCTCCATCGAGGCCACGAACACGGGAACCGGGCCCGCACCTTCGCGTACCGCCAGGCGCTCAAACAGCGGCATCATCTGGTCGAGCCAGCGTTCGCCCAAAAGAAAGCTCACCGGCTCGTATCCGGCACGCACTGCGCGCTCGATAACCTTGGCACTCTCGGCGATAAAGATGCCCTTTTGCGGCTCCAGCACGCAGCGCAGCTCACGCTCGGTCAGTCGCACGTAGGCATCAAGCCGCTCGTCCTCGAGCGAATCGATTCGCAGCACCTCAACGGCATCAGTCATAGCAGCCAGCCCGCACCTTTCTTTACAGCACATCTATACCAAACGAGGCGACGCTAAGCGCCGCCCCATGCATTCAAATAACCCGATGATACCGTTCACGCCAGACGATTTACGCCTCAACGCGACGATACGTCACGAACTCATAATCGAGACCCTCGTCGCCCTCGTCGGCGGCAATCGTCGCGACCCCGCTACACTGCGCAATCTCCCACGCGGGATCGGCATCCAGATCGGGAAAGTACGTATCCACGTCATGCACGCAGTGGTTATGCGTAACCTCGGCCTCCGCGCAATACGGCAAAAACTGCCGATAGACATCGCCGCCACCGATCACCCAGGCAACGGGCTCATCGGCAACCGCGGCGAGCGCTTCGTCAATGCCATGAACCACGTCAACGCCCTCGGGGGCAAAGCCCTCGTCGCGCGTGAGCACAATGTTGCGGCGATTCCTGAGCGGACGCCCACCGGGAAAACTCAGCAGCGTCTTGCGCCCCATGATGACCGGGCAGCCCTTGGTGCAGGCCACAAAATGGCGCATGTCGGCGCGATTGGACACCACCATGTCGCCCTCGCACCCAATACCCCAGTCATCGCACACGGCGACAATGGCAGAAAGCTTACACGTCATGCGCGTCACCTACACCGCGATGGGGATGTTCTTGACCTGCGGGCCGTGCTCATAGCCCTCGACGATCAGGTCATCGGTCGTAAACGCATAGAAGTCATGCACATCGGGGTTGAGCGTTACCTTGGGCGCGGCAAACTGCGGACGCTCGATAAGTTCGCGGACAATATCGACATGACGGTCGTAGATATGGGCGTCGGCGATCACATGCAGCAGCTCGCCGGGAATCATATCGATCGACTGCGCAACCATCATCAGCAAGATGGCGTACTGGCACACATTCCAGTTGTTCGCGGCCAAAATGTCCTGGCTGCGCTGGTTGAGAATCATGTTGAGCGTCGGCTTGTCGTCCTGCGGGCGCTGCGTGACGTTATAGGTCACGCTGTACGCGCACGGATACAGGTGCATCTCGGACAGGTCGCTAAACACATACGTGTTGGTCATGATGCGGCGACTGTACGGTGTGTGCTTAAGATCGTACAGCACTCGGTCCATCTGGTCGAAATCGCCCTCGGCATAATGGCTCTTCTGGCCAATCTGGTACCCGTAGGCCTTGCCGATGGAGCCGGTCTCGTCGGCCCACTCATCCCAAATATGGCTGTTGAGGTCATGGACGTTATTGGACTTCTTTTGATAGATCCACAAAATCTCGTCCATCGCAGACTTAAGCGCCGTGCGGCGCAGGGTGAGCGCAGGGAACTCCTCGCGCAGGTCGTAGCGCGCCGTAACGCCAAAGTTTTTAATGGTATAGGCAGGGGTGCCGTCCTCCCACACCGGGCGGACCTTTTGGCCCTCGGTGGTGGTGCCATGGTCCAGAATGTCGCGGCACATGGATACAAACT